>NZ_JBHYKG010000178.1:0-17248 GCF_042741245.1 Kitasatospora sp. NPDC058965 | reverse complement strand
GCCAGGCGCCGGGGGCGGGCGCACCGGGCTGCGCCGGGGCGGCGGGCGGCGGCGCGGCCGGGGCCGCGGCCTGCGGGGCGGCGACGGCCGGAGCCTGCGGGGCCTGCGGGGCGGGCTGGTACGCCTGGGGGGCCTGGTACGGCTGGGGCTGCGGCGGGGCGGCCTGCGGGACGGGGGCGGGGGCCATCGGCGCGGCGGGGGCGGGGGCCACGGCCGGGCCGCCCAGGGTGGCACGGCGCTCCAGCTTGTCCACCCGGGCCATCAGCGACAGCTCGTCCGCGTACGCGCCCGGCAGCATCACCCGGGCGCAGATCAGCTCCAACTGCAGCCGCGGCGCGGCGTTCCCGCGCATCTCGGTCAGCCCGGTGTTGACGATGTCGGCGGCCCGGCTGAGTTCGGCCGAGCCGAACCGCTCGGCCTGGGCCTGCATCACCGCGACCCGGTCGGCCGGGGCGTCGATCAGGCCCTTCTCCCCCGCCTCCGGCACTGTGGCGAGGATCACCAGGTCGCGCAGCCGCTCCAGCAGGTCGGTGACGAAGCGGCGCGGATCGTGCCCGCCCTCCACCACCCGGTCGATCACCTGGAAGACGGTCGCCCCGTCCTGGGCGGCGAACGCGTCCACCACCTCGTCCAGCAGCGCGGAGTCGGTGTAGCCGAGCAGCGCGGTGGCCATCTGGTAGGTGACGCCGCCCTCGCCCGCACCCGCCAGCAGCTGGTCCATCACTGACATCGAGTCACGCACCGAGCCGGCGCCGGCCCGCACCACCAGCGGGAAGACCGAGTCCTCGACCTGGATCTGCTCGCGCCCGCAGACCTCCGCCAGGTAGTCCCGCAGCGTCCCGGGCGGAACCAGCCGGAACGGGTAGTGGTGGGTCCGGGACCGGATGGTCCCGATCACCTTCTCCGGCTCGGTGGTGGCGAAGATGAACTTGAGGTGCTCCGGCGGCTCCTCCACCACCTTGAGCAGCGCGTTGAACCCGGCCGAGGTCACCATGTGCGCCTCGTCCAGGATGAAGATCTTGTACCGGCTGTGCACCGGGGCGAAGAAGGCCCGCTCGCGCAGCTCGCGCGCGTCGTCCACACCGCCGTGCGAGGCGGCGTCGATCTCGATCACGTCGATCGAGCCGGGCCCGCCGGTCGCCAGGTCGGTGCAGCTCTGGCACTCCCCGCACGGGGTCGGCGTCGGCCCCTGCTCGCAGTTGAGGCAGCGCGCCAGGATCCGCGCACTGGTCGTCTTCCCGCACCCGCGCGGTCCGCTGAACAGGTAGGCGTGGTTGACCCGGTTGTTGCGCAGGGCCTGTTGGAGCGGAGCGGTCACGTGCTCCTGCCCGATGACCTCGGCGAAAGTCTCGGGGCGATAGCGGCGGTACAGGGCTAGGGACACGCCACCGACGATATCGGGACAGACCGACAAACGCGTCGCCCGTGGGCGCTCCGGAGCCTCCCGCAGAAAGACAGGACCCCTCGCGCACCCGCCAGAGCTCTCTTACCCTTGCTGCCTTCCGGCCCTGGGGGGGTTCAGAGAGATGACGCCACACGAGGGGCTGCCCCAAGAGTAGCGGATCCCGGGCCCGGCTCCCGCCAACACCCCCCGTCTGGGATCCCCAGGCCACCCCCTCCGCTCACCTGCGAGTTAGCCGGTCGCAACCACCCCTCGACATGGGCTAAGCTCTCCCACGGAGGATTCGCCTAGAGGCCTAGGGCGCACGCTTGGAAAGCGTGTTGGGATAAAACCCTCACGAGTTCGAATCTCGTATCCTCCGCCGGCAGAAGGCCCGGACCGCTCAGCGGCCCGGGCCTTCGTCGTTGTCCGGAGTTGTTCAGACACGGCGGCCGCCGGCGTCGGCAGCGCGTGTCCCGGATCACAGGACGGCCGGGACGGCGGCCTCGCGCCGCTGCACGCAGCCACCCGACAGTGGGCGGGGGCACGAGACCGGAGCCTCCTGAACAGGCTGCCCGATGCCTTCAGTGCCCGCTGCGGGCGCGAAGTCGAGGCTGTCACGCTGCTGGTCCACTTCGCTGGACGCAACCGCAGTCATGCGCCTCGAACGGAGGCGGTGATCCGCTCGGCGAGGAGCGTCGCGTCCTCGGCGACGCCCAGGAAAGTCGCCGACTTGCGGGTCCGCTGCCAGTGCACGCCCATGAAGTGCAGTCCCGGTATTGCCGTGCTGGATCCGTCGAGCTGGACCGGGAAGCCCATCGCGTCGAACGCCTCGGGAAGATCGACCCAGCGGGCGAAATCCGGGCGGAAGCCCGAGGTGAACAGCACCGTCCCGACGCCGGACAGGTCGAGCTCGGTCACCGGGGTGGCCACGAAAGGTGCCGCTTTCGGCAGGTCGGGCACGTGCCGGCCCTTGCGCTCCAGGCACTTCACGATCAGTTGGCAGATGTCGTCGTAGCGGGCGTCGCCGAAGGCGACGCTGGCGTCCAGGTCGTCCTCGAACCGTGCGACACCGTTCTGCGCGCCGAGGAAATGCCCGGCCAGCGTGACGCCGATGGCCTGCAGCGTCCGGTAGTTCAGGTCGTGGCCGCCGTCCCGGCCGCTGCACTGCAGATTGGCCAGCAGTCTCATCCGGGGGTCGGCGAGGTCTGTGACCTTGGCGGCGAAGAACGGTGTCTCCTCGATCCACGAGATCATGTCGCGGTCCTCGACCCGACGGGGGATCCACGGCGCGCGCCCACAGGCCAGGTGGACCCGTCGTCCGGCTTCGGCCAGTTCCTCGGCAATCTGGCAGCCGGTCTGACCACTGCCGACGACAAGCACCCCGCCGGGCGGCAGCAGCGTCGGATTCGCGTAGTCCTCCGCGTCGATCACGTGCGCCCGGTCCGGCAAGGTGCGCCACTCCGGCGGGCGGTGCGGTTTCTGGTAGCTGCCCACCGCAAGCACCAACTGACGCGCGAGCACCGGCCCGGCGGAGGTGGTGAGCCGGAAACCCCCGTGCGGGTCACCGTGGACGCCGGTGACGGCCACGCCCTCGCGCACCGGAGCCCGAAAGCCCGCGGCGTAGCCGACCAGTTGCCGGACGATCGCGTCCCTCGGCATGAACCCGTCCGGGTCGCCGCCGGCGTAGAAGGCGCCGGGCAGCCGGACCGTCCAGTTGGGGATCACCAGGCAGAAGCTGTCCCAGCGGCCCCGCCAGCTCTGTGCGACTCGCTCGCGCTCCAGGAGGACGTGCTCGACATCTGCCGCAGTGAGCTCGTGGCTGAGCGCGAGCCCGGCCTGACCCGCACCCACGATGACGACGTCGTGCGATTCGGGGTGGCTTCCTCCGTGCTCGCGCCGCAGACCCCGGTCGTCCATGGCGACCTCCCCTGGGTTGGCACACCGAACACTCGCATGGCGGCGCGAGAAGCCCCGATACCTTGATTGTCGACGGCCCATGCCTCAGCCGCCACCGAGCCGCTACGGGTGCGCCCCCGCCCGGAACGGGGCGAACCAGCTGTCCGTTGCGGCGCTGTCGTGACGGGAACCGACGCGGCCGGACCGAAGGATCCCGCCGCGAAGCCCCTTCGAGGCCTGCTGATCAGAAGCGGTTGAGGTTCTCGTCGTCAGGAAGGACCTTCACCGAGGTCGCCCGGTCCGCCTCGGTGGGGATGGCCGCGCCGGCTGCTTCCCGGAAGGCGGTGACCGCCTCGCCGTTCTCCCGCGCCCAGGCGGTGAGCAACCTGATGGGCTCCTCCAGGGTTCGCCCCAGGTCGGTCAGGGCGTACTCCACCCGCGGTGGCGCCTCGGCATACGCGTGCCGCTCGACGAGCCCGTTGGCCTGGAGCCGGCGCAGCGTCTGGGTCAGGACCTTGCGCGAGATGCCGCCGCTCAGCTCGACCAACTCGCCGTGGCGCAACGGGCCGTCGGTCAGCGCGAAGAGCGTGACCATGGACCACTTGCTGGCGATGATCTCCATGGCCAGGAGAGCGGGGCAGTCGGCGAGGAAGACGATTCCGGGTCGCAGGCTCACGCCCCGAAGGTTACCTGGAGGTACCTATCGGCCGCCTATCGTCGTCGAGGTGCGCACGTCCCTTGCTCGCCTCTCGCACGATTGAGGTTCAGCCGTGTTCGTCTCCCTTGCCGTCATCACTGTGTTCATGTCGGCCGTTCTCCTGGTATCGGCCGGGGCCAAGTCCCTGCGGACGCGCCACATCACCGAGCAGATGTCCACCCTCGGAGTGCCGCAGGGCATGATGAATTTCCTGATCGGCGCTCAGATCGCGGGCGCGGCCGGTGCGATCGCCGGACTCTGGTGGGGATCCGTCGGAATCGCCGCCGCGATCGGCCTGACGCTCTACTTCGCCGGGGCGGTCGCCTCCCACCTGCGAGTCGGCGACCACAAGGGCGCGCCTCCGGCAGCGCTCCTCGCCATCGCCTCCATCGCCCTGATCGCCCTGCGCGCCGCCACCCTCTGATCCACCGGGAGCTCCGGTGCGTCGTGGGCGTCACGGTGGGCCGGTGGTGACAGGCCCGGAAGCCTCGCATCCTCCGCCGGCGAAAGGCCCGGACCGCTCGGCGGTCCGGGCCTTTGTCGCCCCTCCTGCCCAGGCAGGACGTGGCATCGGACCAGCCATGCGCCGGGTCACTCAGTCTCTTTGGGATGCCCCGTGGAAGCGCGGACGATCCAGCAGATCCTGGCGTCCTGGTCCACCAGATACCAGATGCGGCCACCGCCGGTGACCTCGATCTGCCACTGCGGGAGTGACTGCCCCCGGTGGGAGCCCGAGGCGAGCTTGTGCTTCAACCTGCTGTGCCGTGGTGTCTGGACCACGGGGCTCGGGTTGGTCCGCATGGTCTTCCAGGCAGCAAGAGCGTTGCTGCGGGCCTGCTGGCAGAGGTCGTCCCACCCCTTGCCGGCCTCACTACTGGCGGCACGGACATCGAACTCGCCGTCACCGGGCGGCGGCGCCACCCGGTCTCCCCGCTTGGTCGTCACTCGTCATCCGCCACAGGCGGATTCACGCGGCCGTGGTCTTCACCACTGTCGGTGGTGAGGGCGGCGAACAGCTCGGGGTCGGAGTACACCTCGGCCGTGTGCTTCCAGGCCGCGATGACGGTCGCAATGGGGTCGACCACTCCGAGCGCGGTGCTCGCCTTGGCAGTTTCCACCAGCTCGACGAGGAACTCGCGCACCGCGTCGGTCGGGAGGAACCTGACCCAGGGGAAGGCCTGGGGAAAGACGTTGGTCAGCAGTGTCACCGCTTTCGGCTCGCTCTGCATGAGCGCGACGAACATGCGCGTGGTCGAGTCGACGATCTCGACCACCTGCTCCGCCCTGGCGGCGGTGGTCAGGTAGAGGTCCTCGTCGTCCCGGCGGGTGAGTCGGATGCCGTGTCTCGGCGCACGGTCCATCTTGGCAACGGTGTCCTTGGGCTTCTGGAGGAGCTCGGAGAACGTCGCTTGCGTCAGGCTCATACTTAGAAAGTAGTTCAGAACTCTGGCCACGTCCACGCTGTTCACCCGATCGCCGGGGACGTGGGGACACATCCCTCCCGAGTTCGAACCCCCAGGCCGGCCGGGTGAGCGCGTGTCCGGGATCACAGGGCGGCTCGCCGGGCTCGCGAAATGCGGTGGTGGTCGGAACGGTTGGGACCTGCGCGCCTTCCGTGCGTGCACATGTCGTCCGGCACCTCCGAGGAACACCCATGAACGACGCCGTACCGCCCGCCGCCTCCCGTGCGGCCGCGCTCCTGTCCCGGCCCGTCACCCTGAACGGCCTGACCGTCCCCAACCGCATCGCGATGGCGCCGATGACGCGGATGTTCTCCCCGGGCGGCGTGCCCGGCGAGGACGTGCGGTCGTACTACGCCCGGCGGGCCGCTGCCGGGGTGGGCCTGATCGTCACCGAGGGGACCTACGTCGGCCACGAGTCGGCCGGACAGAGCGACCGGGTACCGCGGTTCCACGGCGAGGAGCAGCTGGCCGGGTGGGCGGAGGTGGCCGACGCCGTGCACGCGGCGGGCGGCACCATCGTGCCGCAGCTGTGGCACATCGGCATGGTCCGCAAGCAGGGTGACCCGCCGTACGCCGACGCCCCCGCGGTCGGCCCGTCCGGCATCCGGGTCGACGGCACCGAGGGTGCCGGCCGGGCGATGACCCAGCGCGACCTGGACGACGTCATCGGTGCCTTCGCCGAGGCCGCCGCCGCGGCCGAGCGGATCGGCTTCGACGGCGTCGAGCTGCACGGCGCCCACGGCTACCTCGTCGACCAGTTCCTGTGGGCGGGGACGAACCGGCGCACCGACGCGTACGGCGGCGACCACGTGGACCGGACGAAGTTCGCGGCCGAGATCGTGGCCGCCGTCCGCGCGAGCGTCTCGGCCGACTTCCCGGTGATCTTCCGGTACTCGCAGTGGAAGCAGGAGGCCTACCGCGCGCGGCTGGCCGAGACCCCGCAGGAGCTGGAGGCGATCCTGGCCCCGCTCAGCGCGGCCGGCGTCGACGCCTTCCACGCCTCCACCCGCCGCTACTGGATCCCGGAGTTCGACAACTCCGAGCTGAACCTGGCCGGCTGGACCAAGAAGCTCACCGGCAAGCCCACCATCACGGTCGGCTCGGTCGGCCTGGACGGCGACTTCCTGCGTGGCTTCATGGGCGAGGGCGCCCCGGTCCAGGGCATCGACGACCTCCTCGACCGGATGGAGCGCGAGGAGTTCGACATGGTCGCGGTCGGCCGCGCGCTGCTCCAGGACCCGGACTGGGCCGCGAAGGTGCTGGCGGACCGGTTCGACGAGCTGAAGCCGTACGACGCGGCCGCGCTGAAGACGCTGAGCTGAGGCAGGAGGAGAAGAGGAAGGGGAAAGGGGGAGGCCCGGTCCGGGCCTCCCCCCGTCCGCCCGCCCGCGGCGGGTACCGGATGATGGGTGCACCGGACGTGAGGGGTGGCGCAGTGGCAGGGAGCGGATCCAGCGGGTCGCAGACGGACACCGTGCAGGCAGCCGCCCCGCCCGACGGCGGGACCGCGGCGGCGCCGGACGGCGGCGGGCGGCGGCGCCGGTCGGTGCTGCGGCGGGTGGCCGTGCTGGTCCTCGTGCTGCTGGTGCTGTGCGTGCCGCCGTGGTGGACCCTGTTCGCCGCCGGTGCGCAGTGGCCCGGACCGGTGTTCGTGGCCGGCACGGTGCTCCTCGCCGCCTGGCTGGTCTCCTTCCCGTTCCTGATGGTCGCGGGCCACCGGTCCGCGCGCAACGACCGGGCGGCCCGGGTCGCGGACACCTCGCTCGGGGTGGTCTGGGTGCTGTTCACCTGGTCGGTGCTGGGCGGTCTGGCGGACCTGGTGCTGGGCGGGCTCGACGTCGGCGGGGTCGACCGGGCCCGGGCGGTGGCCGTGGCCGTCGCCGCGGTCTCGGCCGGACTGCTGGGCTGGGGCCACTACGAGGCGATGCGGGTGCCGCGGGTGAAGCGGCTGGACGTCCTGCTCCCGCGGCTGGGCGCCGGGCTGGACGGGACCAGGGTCGTGCTGCTGGCCGACACCCACTACGGGCCGATCGACCGGGCGGCCTGGTCGGCGCGGGTGGCCGGGGCGGTCAACGCGCTCGACCCGGACGTCGTGGTGCACGCCGGCGACATCGCCGACGGCACGGCCGCCCAGCGCCGCGAGCAGTCCGCGCCGCTCGGCGCCATCCGGTCGCGGCTGGCCAGGGTCTACGTGACGGGGAACCACGAGTACGGCAGCGAGGCGCAGGGCTGGCTGGACCGGATGGCGGAGCTGGGCTGGGAGCCGCTGCACAACCGGCACCTCGTGGTCGAGCGCGGCGGGGACGCCCTGGTGCTCGCCGGCGTGGACGACGTGACGGCGGAGTCCTCCGGACTGGACGGGCACCGCGCCGACCTGACCGCCGCGCTGGTGGGGGCGGACCCGGACCGGCCGGTCCTGCTGGTCGCCCACCAGCCCAAGTACGTCCCGCAGGCCGCCGCGGCCGGCATCGACCTGCAGCTCTCCGGGCACACCCACGGCGGCCAGATCTGGCCGTTCAACTTCCTGGTGCGGATCGACCAGCCGGTGGTGCACGGCCTGAGCCGGCACGGGGAGCGGACCCAGCTCTACACCAGCCGGGGCACCGGCTTCTGGGGGCCGCCGTTCCGGGTCTTCGCGCCGAGCGAGATCACCGTGCTCACCCTGCGCTCGCCCGCGGCGTCCGGCGCGAACTGAAGAGCGGCACCAGCGCCGGGTCGTTGAAGGCGGTGATCCGGGCGATCCGGGCGCCGTCGAGGGTGAGCACCTGGACGCCGTAGGGCTCGGCACCGCGGTGCACCACGAAGGCGGGCTGGCCGTTGGCGCCGGTGGGGGTGAACCGCCAGCGGTCGGGGCGCAGCACGTGGCCGGCCAGGAAGCCGAGGACGGCCGGGCGCCCGGCGAACCAGGTCGGGGTCGGCGGCATCTCCATCGCCACGTCGGCGCGCAGCAGGTCCACCAGGGCGTCGGCGTCGGCCCGGGCGAAGGCGTCGACGTAGCGGTCCAGCAGGGTGCGCCGGGTCCGTTCGTCCGGCTCGGCCAGCTCCTCCTGGACCGGACCGGCCTCGGTCAGCCGGGCCCGGGCCCGGCGCAGGGCGCTGTCCACGGCCGCACCGGTGGTCTCCAGCAGGTCGGCGACCTCCTCGGTGCGGAAGGCCAGCACGTCGCGCAGGGTCAGCACCGCGCGCTGCCGGGCGGAGAGGTGCTGCAGGGCGGCGATGAAGGCCAGCCGCACGCCGGCCCGCCCGCCCACCACGGCCGCCGGGTCGCCGGCGCCGAACAGGGTGTCCGGCGCCGGCTGGAGCCAGGCCACCGCGGGCTCGCGGGGCGCCACCGGGGCCCGGTGGTCCTCCTCGGGCGCGCCGAGGCCCGAGGGCATCGGCCGGCGGGTCCGGGTCTCCAGCGCGGTCAGGCACGCCGTGGTGGCGATCTTGTAGAGCCACCGCCGCACCGAGGAGCGGCCCTGGAAGCCGTCGAAGCCGCGCCAGGCCCGCAGGTAGGTCTCCTGCACCAGGTCCTCGGCGTCGTGCACCGAGCCGAGCATCCGGTAGCAGTGGGCGAGCAGCTCCGACCGGAACGGCTCGGTCTGGGCGGCGAACTGGGCGGCTGACGGCATCGCGGCTGCTCCACGGGCGACGGTGGCGTCCACGCTAGCGGGTGGCGCCGGCGAGCGGCTGCAGGCCGGTCCCGGTGCCCTGGTACTCGGGGGCGCCGTCCGGGTCCAGGACCGCCTCGACCAGCGCCTTGGCGAACTGCGCCGGGGTGAGGATCGGCTGCCGGGCCGCGACGAAGGCCGTCTCGTCGACGCCCGCGCGCGCCGCGTAGCCCTCGATCGCCACCGCGCCGATGCCGGTGCCCGGGGTCATCTGCGGCAGCACCGAGACGAACCGCAGGCCCAGCCCGGCCCGCTGCGCCTCCTCGGCGGCGTACTGGCGCAGGAAGCGGACGGCGGCCTTGGCGCTCGCGTAGCCGCCGCTGAGCGGCGAGCCGCCCAGCACGGCGCCGCTGGAGAAGGAGACCACCACGCCGCCCGGGGCGAGCGGCCGGCGCAGCGCCGCCGTGGTCCAGGTGAAGACGTGCCGGGTGTCGGTCTGCCAGTTGGTGCTGAAGCTCTCCCAGGTCTGCTCCTGGACCGGCGCCATCAGCGGGTGCGCGCCGGCGGCGAGCACCAGCAGGGTGGGCCGGTGCTCGCGGAGCACGGACTCGGCGAGCGCCTCGTCGGTCGCGTCGCCGACCAGCGGCGTGAAGCGGTCGCCGAGCTCGGCGCGGACGGCCAGCAGGTCGGCCTCGCCGCGGGCCAGGCCGAGCACCCGGTCGCCGCGGGCGACGAGTTCGGCGGCGACGGCCCGGCCGAAGCCGCGGCTGGCTCCGGTGACGACGGCGGTGTGGACGGTTTCGGACATCGGGCACCCCACGGTGGTGGTGAGTGGAATCGGTCGCCGTCAAGACCGGTGGGGCCGCCGGAATCCGTCACCGCCGAGATGTGATGTGCGTCACATCCGGTCGATCAGCACCTGGACCCCGTCCAGGATCCGGTCCAGCCCGAACTCCAGCGGGTCCGCGGCGGACGGGGCGAACGCGCCGTCCGCGACGGCCCGGGCCAGCGCCGGGAAGCGGTCGGCGTGCCGGTCGAGCAGCTCGCCGGTGAGCCGGTTCCACTCCTCGTCATGAGCCGCGTCGAAGTCGAGCAGCTCCTGCGCGTGGGTCCGCACGAAGCCGGCCACCAGGACGAAGACCCGGTGCCGCTGGGCCGCCGGCAGGCCGGTCGGCTCCAGCGCCGCGAGCGCCGCCTCCAGCCAGCCGAGCTGGTGCGGACCGATCAGCTGACGGCGCATCGCGGTGGCCGCGAGCAGCCAGGGGTGCGCCCGGTGGACCCGGGCGGAGCAGCGCGCCCACTCCACCATCCGCTCCCGCCAGCAGTCGCCCGCCACCGCCAGGTCGGGCAGCTCGGCGAGCACGGACTCCACCATCAGCTCGACCAGTTCGGTCCGGCCGGGCACGTAGCGGTAGAGCGCCATCGCGGACACGCCGAACTCGGCGGCCACCTTGTTCATGGACAGCGCCGCCAGCCCCTCGGCGTCGGCGACGGCCACGCCGGCCCGGGCGATGCCCTGCGGCGTGAGGCTCGGCCGGGGCCCCCGGGTCGGCCGGTCCTGCTCGCCCCAGAGCAGGGCGATCCCCGCCCGCAGGTCACGGGGCTTCTCCTTGGCCATGCGGCCCTCCTTCGGTCCTCGCGGTTGACGCCGCGTCAGAACTGTATATACCGTAAACCTAACTGCTGATGGCATAAACAGTTTGGGGGAACCACCATGCTCGCCACCGTCCTCGCCGCCTGCGCCACCGCCCTCGCCGCGCCCGCCGCCGGTCTGCTCGGCCACCGCGCGGTCCGGCGCGCCACTCTCGCGAAGCGGCTGCGGATCACCGGCGCCCGCGGCATCGACGAGTCCGGGTTCGTCCGGATCGGCGGCCTCGACCAGTGGGTCTCGATCCGCGGCGAGAGCCTGGACAACCCGGTGCTGCTGGAGATCCACGGCGGACCGGGCGCCTCCAACCTGGTCTTCGTCCCGCGCACCCGGGCCTGGGAGCGGCACTTCACCGTGGTGCGCTGGGACATGCGCGGCGCCGGCCGGACCTTCGCCGCCGCGCCCCACGGGCAGGGCGAGTTGAGCCTGGACCGGCTCCACCGGGACGCCGTCGAGCTCACCGAGCACGTCCGCGCCCGGCTCGGCGTGGCCGAGGTGGTGCTGGTGGCCAACTCGCTCGGCAGCGCGCTGGGCCTGCGGCTGGCCCGCAGCCGCCCCGAGCTCTACTCGGCCTACGTCGGCACCGACCAGCTGGTGGTGGCCGGCGGGCGCGACCGGTCCGCCTACGACGGCCTGCGGGACCGGCTCGACCGGGCGGGCAGGCGCAAGGAGCTGGCCGCGGTCACCGCGACGGGCGCCGACCGGGTCCGCTGGACCGGCCCGCAGTTCAACGCGTTCACCAAGCTGGCCCTGACCACCGATCCGCTCTCCCGCGACACCATGAAGACCGTGGTGGTCCGCTCGCTCTGGTTCTCCCCGCTGCACACCCTGCGCGACCTGCGCGCCTACCTGAAGGCCATGGCCTTCTCCGAGCCGCTGGCGCTGGAGGCCTTCGCGATCGACGAGTGGGCCGAGGGCACCGCGTTCGCCGTCCCGTTCTTCGTCTTCCAGGGCGAGGCCGACGTGCTCAACCCGGCTGCCCCGGCCCGGCGGCTGTTCGACGACGTGACCGCGCCGGTCAAGGCCTTCGCCCTGCTCCGAGACGCGAGCCACTTCGCTGCCTTCCGCCACCCCGACCGGTTCCTGGAGCTGCTGCTCACCGAGGTCCGCCCGGTGGTCACCGGCGCGGCGCGGCCCACCCGTTGAGCCGTCGGCCCGGTGGCGGTCAGACCGGCGAGGGACGGGCCGCGAGCGCGGCCTCGAACTCCTCCGGCCTGATCGCGCCGGAGGCGGCGGAGAAGAACAGCTCGACCAGTTCGGGGCGCTCGGCCACCCGGCGGAAGAACGCCAGCGCCTCCTCCTGGAGGTTCAACTCGGCGGTGGCGAGGGCGGCGTGGTAGCCGCCCAGGGCGTAGCCGTGCAGCGCGTCCGCGTAGCCGGACAGGGCCCGGTCCGGATCGGGCCCGGCGGCCAGCGCGTCGGCGAGCAGCTGGGCCTGCAGGAAGGCGTCGCTGATGCCCCAGGCGGTGATCGAGTCCTTGTGCACGGCCGCGTCGCCGACCAGCGCCCAGCCCGGCCCGGCGGCCCGCCGGATGACGTTGCGCTGGTCGCCGGTGCCGTACAGCCGCTCGGTCAACTCGGCCGTGCGCAGCCGCTCGTACAGGTCGGGCTGGTGCGCGCGGACGGTCTCCAGGTACACCTGGAGCGGGCGCTGCCGGGCCCGGGCGAACTCCTGCTGGCGCAGGTAGCAGGTCACCAGGGTGGCGCCGTTGGTGCCGGTCCAGCCCACCATGGCGCCGTCGGCCAGCGTCAGCGACAGCACGTTGTCGGCCGGCAGGTCCCAGAACCCGTAGTAGGCGCAGCTCCTGGGCGGGGCACTGGCCAGCACCTCGGCCCCGACCAGGCCCGCCACCCGCGACCGCATCCCGTCGGCGCCGACCACCAGCGGGGCGTGCTCGGCCGACCGGGCGCCGCCGGCCGTGCGGCAGCGCACGCCGGTCACCCGGCCGTCGGTCCACAGCAGTTCGTCGACCGCCGTGCGGTCGCGGAACTCCGCGCCCGCCGCCACCGCGGCCTCGACCAGCAGCTGGTCCAGCAGGTGGCGGCGCGGGGCGTAGGCGGCCCGCTGGCCGCGCACCGGACGGCTCGACCCGGTCAGCAGCAGGTCGCCGACCCGGTAGGCGGTGCGCTCCAGCGGCGGGCAGCCGGTGGCCCGCAGCGCCTCCAGCAGTCCCCAGTCGGCGAGCGCGGCCACCCCGGGCAGCTGGATGTAGAGGGTGGACAGGGTGTCCTTGGGGAACCCCGCCCGGTCCAGCAGCAGCACCCGGCGGCCCTGCCGGGCCAGCAGCAGCGCGGTGCCGGCCCCGGCGCAGCGGGCGCCGACCACGATCGCGTCATACCCGCTCATGGGCCCACCCGTCCACGTCGCGCAGCACCGCGGTGAGCGGCGGGCAGAGCCAGCCGTCCGCCTTCCCGGTGGTCCAGCTCAGGCCCGGCTCGGGCGGCACCACCTTGACCCCCGGGCGCGCCTCCAGCGCCGCCACGTGGCCGGCCATCACCGGGGACTCCCAGCCGCCCGGCGGCAGCGAGGGGGCCACCCCGACCGGCGCGCCGGTGCAGTGCAGCGCCAGCAGGCTGGGCGAGTCCGCCAGCCCCAGCGCCAGTCGGGCCGTGTAGTGCATGGTCGCGGGCCAGACCACGGCCAGCTCGGCCCAGCGCGCCCACTCCACGTGCCGCGCGCCCGCGGTGTCGCTGCCCGGCTCCCAGGCGTCGTCCAGCACGGGGCGGCCGGCAACGGCGTGCAGCGCCTCCTTGCTGACGAACCGTCCGGCCGACCTGGTCAGCACCACCTGCACTTCCAGCTCGGGCTGCTGCCGGCGCAGCCAGAACAGCTCGGTGGGCAGGTGCGCGACCATGATCGAGCCGGTCGCCACCAGCAGCAGCCGGTGGCTGCGCAGCGCGAGCGGCTGCTGCGGCGTCCGCCCGCTCATCCGGCGGCCCCCGCGACCAGCACGCTGCACAGGTGACCGGCGCCCGGTTCCGGGCGGCGCACCACGCCGGCCCGGGTGTCCAGCACCGCCCGGTGGCCGGCCGCGCCCAGCGCCGCCAGCACCGTCCGGGCGCTCCAGCCGGCCCGCACCAGCAGCGAGCCGTACCCGGCCCCGGCGGCGCCCGCGTCGCCGAACCAGAGCAGCGCCACCGCGGCGCCCAGGCCGCCGAGCAGGTCGGCGGAGCCGGGCAGCGGGGCCGCCCCGCCCGGGAGGTGCAGCCCGGACCCCGCGACGGCGACCAGCACCTCCAGGCCGCCCCGCCCGTCCGCCCACCGCGCGCACCGGTCGACGGCCGGCAGCAGCCCCTGCACCGACACCTCGACCGGCGCGCCGAGCTCCGCCGCCGCGGTCCCGGCCGGCCGGAGCCGCAACGCCTCCTGGTACAGGTCCAGCTCACTCACCAGCGGCATGCGCCACCTCCCGGTACACCCCGACCACCACGGCCGGCAGTTCCTGATCCGCCCCCAGTTCGAGCAGCTCGCCCAGCGCGGGGTCGCGGGGCGCGGTCACCAGCAGCCGGCAGCCGTCGGCCGCCCGCTGCAGCTGGGCCAGCACCGCCCCGACCTCCAGCAGGCCGACCCGGTGGCTCGCCGGGCCGCGCCCGCCGTAGTGCCGCACCGGCGTGGCGACCAGGACCAGGGCCGCCAGCGGATCGCCGGGCAGCCCGAGCCCGACCGCCGGGCCGCTCACCCGGGTGGCCACCAGCTGCCGGGACGGCGGGTCCCAGAGGTGCACGGGGTACGGCGACCCCGGGAGCCCCAGCAGGTAGCAGTCCACCCCCTCGACCGGTGCCGGCCCGGTCAGCAGCGGCCGCAGGAAGGCGGGGAGCCGGTCGAGCGGCAGCTTCGGCGAGGCCTCGTACTGGGACTGGATCCGGGACGAGGGCCGGGCCGGGCCGCCGCGCGGCCGGTCGGCCCAGGGCGTCCAGCCCACGGCCCGCTCGTACCGCGCGGCCGACAGGCCGTCCGCCGCCGGCCCGCCGGGCAGGCAGTGCGCGCAGTCCGGCTCCGGGAGCAGCAGCAGCACCTCCTCGCGCAGGTCGGCCGTCGTGGTGCGGACCACCCGGCCCACCGTCGCCGGCGGGGTGAGGACGGACAGCAGCGCCAGCACCTCCCCGCAGACCAGCCCGGCCGCCAGCTCCACGGCGTCGGCGGGCAGCGCCCCGCGCACCGTGCCGCGGTCGGCCCGGGCCCAGCAGGACGGGCAGCTCGTCCAGCGCGGGTGCAGGAACGGGCCCAGTTCCAGCCGGTCACCGTCCCCGGCGAACCGCAGCACCGGGATCCCGCGCGCCCACAGCCCGGCCGCCAGGGCGGCGAACCCGTCGGCGTCCTGCTCGCAGAGCACCACCAGCCGCTGCGGCTCCTCGGGGACACCGGTGGCCCGGAGCACCGCCGGCACGCCGCTCTCCCGCAGGCAGTCGGCCACCGCCGCGGCCACCGGACCGGTGCCGACCACGGTGACCCGGCCGTCCGCCAGCGCCGCCGTCACCGCGCCGACCTCGGTGTGCCGCCCGGTCAGCCCGAGGGTGCGGGACAGGTAGGCGTCGGTCGCGGCCACCGGCACCGGGCCCGGCGCATCCGGCCGGACCCACTCGACCAGGCCGCCCCGGTCCAGCAGCCGCAGCGCCCGGACCACCTCCGGCTCGCTCACCCCGACGCCCGCGGCCAGCGCGGCGATCGGGTGCTCGCCGTCCAGCAGGTCGAACAGCCGCGGCAGCAGCTCGGTGGCGGCCGTGCCGGTGAAGACCTGACGCCTGGTCACCCCCTCGACCAGCAGCGTGTCCGGACGCCGGACCACGGCCAGGCCGCGGACCAGCCGGGGTCGCCGCTCGGTCCCGTCGCGCGGCCCGGTGGCCGCCGCCGCGCTCACCGCGCGCTCCCGGCGGCCGACGGGGCCGGCCGCCGCAGCGAGCGGACCAGCTCGGCCACCGTCCCGTCGGCGCCCAGCCGGTCCTGCCGCCCGCACCGCGGGCAGCCGTGGCACCCCAGCGTCCGGTGGGTGGAGAGCCGGCCCCCGGCGGTGTGGGCGGAGAGCACCAGCCCGGGGTCGCGCAGCCGCAGCGCCTGCTGGGCGAGGCCGACCGCGAGCCGCACGTGGTGCGGCAGGTGGCCGCTGACCCCGAGCTGCGGATCGGCGGCGTACGCCTCGGTCACCGCCCGCGCCGAGGCGGAGTCCGGCCGGTGCTGGGCCCGGCGGGCCAGGTAGCAGCGGTGGCACGGCCCGTCCGGCGGCGCCAGCCACGGGCCGACCACCACCCGCGGGTCCTCCAGGACCACCGGCAGCCAGGGCCGGCCCGCCGCGAAGGCGGCCTCGTCGATCCGCTCGCCGAGCTCCTCCAGCGGCCGCCAGAGCGCCACCACCAGGACCTCGGGCGCACCGGGCAGCGGCTGCCCGCCGGTGAGCTGATCGACGGTCAGCGCCGTCGCGCCGAGCGTACGGGCGCACCGGTCGCGCACCGCCGCCCCGAACTCCCCGACGCCGGCCACCCCGACGCGGTCCCACTGCACGGCTCGGGCCATGGACTCCGCTTCCTCCTCCGGACGCACTGCTCACTCCTCGGCCGGGATGCCCAGCGCGAACTCCCCGACCGACGACTCCTCCAGCGGGTCCAGCCCGGTGAGCTCGGCGAACGCCGCCGAGTCGCCGTTGCCGAGCCCGCAGCCGCCCAGCCGCATCGCGGTCGCGGCCAGGTACATCGCCTCGTAGAGCACCCCGACGTTCTTCAGGCCGGCCGTGTAGGCCAGGCCGCGGTACTTCCAGGACAGCCGGTTGAACCGTGCGGCGAGGATCACCACCACCTGCGGGACCGAGCGCTCGCCCATGCAGGTGGCGGCGTTGCGCACCTGGTCCAGCACCGCCGAGCGGTCCGCCGTGACCAGGGTCAGGCCGTGCGGCACCGGCTCGTAGTGGTAGATGCCGGGTGCCAGCCCCCGGCAGCGGGTCACCGCCAGGTACAGCTCCAGGTCGTGGCCGCCGCCGGCCGACGGCACCGGCCGCCTGGTCCAGTCGTACGGCACCGCGTCGTTGGCCGGGACCTCCCGGCGCACCCGCACCGTCCGGTGCAGGAACTCGCCGAGCTGACCGAGCGTCAGCGAGCCGGTGCCGTACCGCCGCACCGACCGGCGGCCCTCCATCACCGCGGCGAGCGGCGGGTCCTGCTCCTGCAGCAGGTCCGGGTCGGGTTCCGGCAGCGCGATCACCGGACCGGTGACCGGCTTCACGGCCGCCGGCGGCGCGTACCGCTCCCGGAACGGGAAGGTGGCGCCGATCGGCAGGCCGCTGAAGCCCCGCCGGCTGTGCCAGTGGGCCAGCACGTCGTGGAACTCCCGCTGGGCGGCCACCGGGTCGGCCTCCTCCGGCAGCCGACCGGCCCCGTCCAGCACGCCGACCGCCCCGGCGGCGACCAGCAGCTCGACCAGCTCCGGCACCACCGCGGCCGGCAGCCCGGCACCGTCGGGCAGGTCGGCGGCGGCGTCGAGGTCGGCGCCGATGCGGCGGGCGGCGGCGCGGCGCTCGGAGGTGAGCTGGCCGAGGCAGTCGCGGAGTTCGCCGACGCCGTCGCCGGTGAGGGCGGAGA
>NZ_JBHYKG010000177.1:0-17328 GCF_042741245.1 Kitasatospora sp. NPDC058965 | reverse complement strand
CCGGCGGGCAGCCGGCCGCGGCCGGCCAGCCCGGCGGCGCCCCGGCCGGCCCTCCCGCCGGCGGCGGGCAGCCGGCAGCCTCCGCACCCGCGCCGGCCAAGCGCGGCTACACCGCGGTGGCGGGCCCGAGCTGCTCCGACGGCACCACCGACTTCCAGGGCCACGACGCCGACTACGGCGCGGGAACGGCCGGCTGGCTCAAGTCCGGCACCGGCGGCTACACCGGGGACGGCTGCGCTGCCGGCTACGTCTCGGAGCCGATGTCCGGCAGCTCCAGCACCTACGACAAGTCGCAGGGCGGGCTCTGGCACTTCGACTTCAGCCGGCAGTTCGGCGCGGCCTCCTGCCGGCTGTCGGTCTACGTGCCGAACAACCCGGACATCACCTACGTCGGCGGCAACCCGACCCACTACTACGTCTTCGGCCTGGCCTACGACTACAGCATGGCGCCCACGCCGATCGGCCAGTTCGACGTCTCCCAGGTGGCCAACCGCGGCCGCTGGGTGGACGGCGGCTCGTACACCGTCACGTCCGGCCACCTCACCCTGAAGATGGTCAACACCGGCGTCGACTACACCTCCAGCACCTCGCACGCGCACCACGCGGCCTCCGCCGTGCGGCTGACCTGCACCTCCGGATGACCGGCCGGCCGCTGCGGGTCTCGCCCCGGGGCTGGGGCGCCCACCACACCATCGGCGCCGCGGTGCGGGCCGCCGGGCCGGGCGCCGTGGTCTCGGTGCAGCCCGGCAGCTACACCGAGAACCTGGTGCTGGACCGGGAGATCACCCTGGTCGCCGAGAAGGGACCCGGCACGGTCGAACTGGTCGCGCTGCGCGGCACCGCGCTGACCGTGCAGGCGGGCGGCGAGGTCCGCGGACTGACGGTCCGCGGCGGCGACCCCGACCGTCCGGCGGTGGCGGTGACCGGCGGCGCGGTGCTGCTCGCGGAGTGCGAGGTGACCGGCGGCCGGCTGGCGGTGAGCGGCGCGGCCGCACCGGTACTGCGGGACTGCGCGCTGCGCGAGCCCGGCGCGATCGGCCTGCACCTGGCCGGGGACAGCCGGGCCGTGGTCGAGCGCGGCTCGGTGACCGGCTCGACCGCGGTGGCCGTGCTGGCCGAACAGGGCGCGGACCCGGTGGTGGCCGGGCTGCGGGTGGCGCCGGCCGGCGGCAGCGCGCTGCTGCTGCGCGGCTCCGCCCGCGGCAGCTGGACCGGTTGCGAGTTCGGCGGTGCCGACGGTCCGATCGCGCGGATCGAGGAGGAGGCCCGGCCGCTGCTGCGCTCCTGCCGGCTGACCGACGGTCGGGCCGGCGGACTGCTGGTCACCGCCGGCCCGGCGGCGGAGCCGACCGCCGAGGAGGGCGCGGCCGACGCGGCCGGCGCGGGCGTGCACCTCGTCGACTGCGAGGTCTCCGGCACCGCGGGCAGCGGGGTGCAGGCCGGTGAGCGGGCCGTGCTGCTGCTGCGCGAGTGCCGGATCGCCGACACCGGGCACGCCGGCCTGCTGGCCGGCGGCGAGGCCCGGGTGCGGCTGCTCGACTGCACGGTGCGCGACACCGCCGACAGTGCGCTGGCCGCCACCGGCACCGCCCGGCTGGAGCTGCGCCGCAGCAGTGTCCAGCGGTCCGCCGCCAACGGCCTGTTCGCCAGCGGCGGGACCGCGGTGGTGCTGGCCGACTGCTCGCTGACCGAGACCGCGTTCACCACGGTGCACCTGGCCGGCACCGCGCGCGCCGAGCTCACCGGCTGCACGCTGCGGGACACCCCGCAGCACGGCGTCCGGGTCACCGAGCGGGCGCTGCTGGAGATCCGGGAGAGCTCCGTGGAGCGCGCCGCGCTGAGCGGGATCACCGTCGAGGAGGGCGACCTGACGGCCCGCCGGGTGACGGTCACCGACTGCGGCACCGGCTTCGCACTGAGCGGGCCGCACCGGCCGCTGGTGGAGGAGTGCGAGGTCGACGGCTGCACCGGGACCGGGCTGCGGATCGGCGAGGACAGCGGTGCGCTCGTGGTGGACACCCGGATCCGGGGCACCCGCGCGGCGGGCGTGCTGATCGGCGAACGGGCCGCACCCTGGCTGAGCGACTGCGAGATCGGCGACACCGAGGGCAGCGGGCTGGTGGTCCGGGCGGGCGCCCGGCCCCGGCTGCGCGCCGTCACGGTGGCCCGCACCGGCAAGAACGGCGTCTACCTCGGGGAGGGGGCGCACGGCACGCTGACCGACTGCGCGATCAGCGCCACCGGATTCCCCGCCGTCTACGTCGGCCCCGGGGCGGACCCGGTGCTGCGCGGCTGCCTGATCCACGACACCGAGGAGGACCTCAAGCTGGCCGAGGGCGCGGCCGCGGTCTTCGAGCAGTGCCGGGTGGCCGACGTGCGGATCGAGCAGCTGCCGCAGGAGGGCCGCGGCACCGACCGGCCCGCGGCGGTGCCCGCGGTGCGCACCACCGGGGCCGGCCCCGCCTTCGGCACCGGGGAGGCGGCCGGGCCGGCCGAGTCGTTGGAGCAGTTGCTGGACGAACTGCGGGCCCTGATCGGCCTGGAGCGGGTCAAGCACGACGTCTCCACCCTGGTCAACGTGATGCAGATGGTGCGCCGGCGCACCGAGGCGGGCCTGCCGCCGCCACCGCTCTCCCGCCACCTGGTCTTCGCGGGCAACAGCGGGACCGGCAAGACCACGGTGGCCCGGCTGTACGGGAAGATCCTGGCCGCGCTCGGGCTGCTGAGCCGCGGCCACCTGGTGGAGACCGACCGCGGCGACCTGGTCGGCGAGTACATCGGCCACACCGCCCCGAAGACCACGGCCGTCTTCCGCCGGGCGCTGGGCGGGGTGCTGTTCATCGACGAGGCGTACGCGCTGGTCCCGGTCGGCCAGGGCAGCGACTTCGGCCTGGAGGCGATCGCCACCCTGGTCAAGCTGATGGAGGACCACCGGGACGACGTGGTGGTGATCGTGGCCGGGTACCCGGACGAGATGGCGCGGTTCGTCGACGCCAACCCGGGCCTGGCCTCCCGGTTCGCCCGGACCCTGGTCTTCGACGACTACGGGTCCGCCGAGCTGGTGCGGATCGTGCAGGCCCAGGCCCGCGACCACCGGTACGAGCTGACCGGGCCGACCGCGCAGGTCCTGGCCGAGTACTTCGAGGCGCTCGGGCGGGACGAGCGGTTCGGCAACGGGCGCACGGCCCGTCAGCTGTTCCAGCGGATGACGGAGCGGCACGCCCGCCGGGTCGCGGCGCTGGCCGAGCCCACCACCGAGGACCTGGTGACCCTGCTGCCGGCGGACGTGCCGGAGCCGGAGGCGGTCTGACCCGCCGTCGGCCCCTGCCCCGCCGGGGGTAGGGGCCGACGGCGGGTCAGGTGGTGACCGGCGGGGGCGGCGGGTCGGGGAAGAACGAGCCGCGGTCGGCGTGCGCGTAGAGCTGACCGGCCCGGTTGAGCAGGGCGGTGAACTGCCCGACGCTCTCGATCGCGTCGGCGATCTGCCGCAGCACCTCGCTCATCGTCGGGTCCATCGCCCGGGCGTACTCGTTGGCGGCCTGCTGGACCGGCCCGTCGGCCTCCATGGTGTCCGGCCGCACCGTCTGGTAGCCGTCGCGGGTGCCGATGGGCGGGTGCTCGACCCGCTTCATCGCGTGCTGGCCCCAGATCGAGCCGCCGTCGATGGCGGACCGGCACAGCTCCTTGAGCTGCATGTAGCCGGCCACCGAGGTGCGGGCCCGGCCCAGGATCCCGTTCTCGGTCTCCCAGACCGAGCCGAGGTCGACGGCGAGCGCCGGGTGGTGCCGGTGGCCACCACTGCCGGAACCGGTGGAGTCGGCGAAGTTGCCGGTGATGTCCGGGGGTTGGGACCAGATCACCTGCAGGTACGGGTCGGCGGACCAGGACGGTGTGCGACTCGGGTCGCCGGAGTTGTCGTCGCCGCTCTGCGGGCCGTCGCGCGCGTCGTCCCGGGGCGGGCCGTGGACGGCGTTGTGGGGCGTGCTGGCCACGTGTCCTCCGCGGGCGAGCCTGGGGCGGGATCGGATCGTGCCCCATCCTGGTGGGCGCGCGCGGGGCGGGGGCAGGTCCCCGTTCGGGGACACCCGGGGCCTCGGGAAAAGGGGAATGTCCCGGCGCCGGGCGGCCGCCTAGGCTCGCCGGCGGATCCGCCGAACGGAGCGGACCGCAGGCCGGGGAGCGCGGGGGAGGGGGCCTGGTGGCCGAGCAGAAGCAGATCACACCGGCCGAGTTCAAGGTCGACGTCGAGCAGTTGGGCGAGGCGATCCAGATCGTCGGCGGGCGGCGGGACGACATCAGGCTCAAGGTCGAGGCCATCGACAGCGCCTTCAAGGCGGCCGAGGGCTACTGGCGCAGCCCGGCCGGCAGCTCCTTCGCCACCTTCCAGGCCGAGTTCGACCGGACCATGCAGAGCCTCGACGAGCTGCTGGACGAGATGGTCCGGCGGATGACCGCGGCCCACGACCAGTACGTCGAGATCGAGCAGGTCAACACCGCCAACTTCGACAAGCACCCGTAGCCAGGACGGAGTTCCCGTGATCACGCCAGCCCCCGCCGTCTACGCCGGCGCCGGCTCCGGAACCACCATCGCGGTGGACCCCGAACTCCTGGTGAACCTCGGCAAGCAGGTGCTGGGCATGCTGGAGGGCATCGGCGCCGACGTGGCCGGCATCTTCACCACGCTCGGGGACCTCGAACTCGGCTGGGCCGGCCAGACCGCCGACGAGGCCAAGGAGTTCTTCGACCGGCTCGACGCCTGCCTGACCGCGCTGTACGGCAGGGCCGGCGACGCGGACAGCGCGAAGACCAGCCTGGTGGGCCGGGTGGCCGCCGCGCTGGACATCGCCGGCAACAACTACCTGGCCGCCGAGGACGCGATCGTGGACCTCTTCTACTTCACCGGCTCGGTCTCCGACACCGCGATCTGGGACTCGCACAACGGCAAGGGCGGTGGCGGCGGTGACACCGCGATCACCGACCCCGGCTTCACCGCCATCGGCGAGACCTACTGACCCTCCCGGCCGCCCCCGGCCGTCCGCAAGGTGGACCCTGCGTTGAGCGAGTACAACCCGACCTTCGACGTCAGCCCGATCTACGACCTGGGCAACGCGTGGATCGACTTCAGCGACCGGCTGTGGGAGCAGTTCGGCGCGATGGACGGGCTGGTGCACGGGGTGCGCTGGACCGGCGACGCCAGCACGGTCATGCAGAACACCTGGAACGACCTGCGCTCGCTGCAGCTGACCCCGGCGGTGGACGCCGCCCGGGAGATCGGCAACCACATCAACGCCTACGGCGACTACATCGTCGACCTGATGGACAAGGAGAAGCGGCAGGCCGAGGCCTCCTCGCTGGCCGAGCTGATCGGGGCGATCCTGTCGATCCCGCTGATGTTCCTGCCGGGCCTGGGCGAGCTGCTGGGGGCGGCGCTGGGCGCGATCCTGCCCGAGGTCATCATGAGCATCATCGGGGAGCTCGGCGCGATGCTCAGCGCCGCGCTGCCCGAAGCACTGGCATTCGCGGGGAACATCGCGATCGAGGCCGGACTGCAGGCCGGCCTGCAGCTGGCCGTCGACGTCGCCTCGCAGGCCATCGGGGACGCGGTGTACGCCGTCCCCAACGACTTCAACAGCGTCGACTTCTGGAAGGGCGAAGCGCTCAGCATGGGACTGGCCGGCGGGCTGCCGGTCCTGGCGCACCTGCCCGGGGCGCTCAAGCCGCTGGCCAAGGGCCTGGGCGACAAGCCGTTCTTCCACGGGGACACCGTGCCGGTCAACGGCGGCGGCCAGCTCGGCGACGCCGGGGCGGGGGTGCACGCGCCGCCGGAGGTGGCGCCGGTGAACCCGGTGAACGCGCCGGTGACCGAGATCGGCGGGATCGGCGGCAACCCGCTGGGCCGGCCCGGGGTCGACCTCGGACACGAGATCGCCGCGCCGCTGACCGGGCCGCCGACCGGGATCGACCGGCCGGTGCCGGGCGGGCCGGGCGAGGTGGCGCCGAAGGGGCCGGACGGGCCCGGCGAGGTGCCGGTGCGGGGCGGCGGCGAGCAGCCGGCGGGCACCGGGCTGCCGGATCCGGGCAACCGGTGGACCGGCGCACGGTCGGAGGCACCGAGCGGCGGGACCGGCGGACTGGGCGGGCCGGAGACGTCCGCGCTCGGCAGCCACCAGCCCGGGCGCACCGTGGGGAGCGAGGAGGGCTCGGTCCGGGTGGCCGACCCGGTGACCGACTCCGGGGCGGGGGCGCTGAACTCGGGCAGCACCGGGCACCCGGCGCAGGCCGGCGGGCGCGGTGCGGGGGAGCAGCAGGCCGAAGCCGCGGGGGCCGCGGGCCAGGGCGGCACGCCCGCGCCGGCCCGGCTGGACACCGACCCGTCCACCGGCCGGCCGGCGCCGGCCAGCCGCCCCGGCCCGGGGTCCGGGCCGGGTGCGCGCCCGGGCAGCGACCTCACGAATCCCGCCGGGCGCCCGGGCGACGGACCGGCGGTCACCAACGCCGGGGACCGTGCCGGTGACGGCCCCTCGGTGGCCCGGCCCGGTGGCGAGCCGGGGCCGGGCCGGACCAGTGCGCCGGCCGAGGCCGAGGCGCCGGGCGGGCGGACCGGCGGGCCGGACACGTCGGCCGACGCCGCCCCGGTGCGCACCGACGGCGCCGGGGGCTCGGACGCGGCCGTGGCCGGCGGCAAGGGCTCCGGCACGGTCGGGCGCAGCACCGGCGAGCCGCTCGCCGTCAAACCCGCGCAGTCCAAGCCGGTCGGGGCGACCTCCGAGAAGGCGGCCGGCTCCCTCCAGCACCCCGGCGACGGCTCCGCGGGCTCCGGCGGGGACGCGGGCCACCCCGGCGACGCGTCCCACCGGCCGGCCGTGCGGCAACCGGACCCGCCCACCGACCCGCTGCACCGGAGCGACTCCGGCTCCGGCTCCGGCACCGGGGACGGCGACGGCCACGGCGGTCGCGGTGGCGGCGACGGCCGCCGCGACCCGTTCGGCGGCGACCCCGACAAGAGCCGCGCCTTCGAGCGGAAGACCGGCAGGCTGACCGCCGACTACGAGCAGAAGCTCACGCTGGAGGAGAAGTACCGGGACGCCCGCGACCGGTTCCGGCAGAAGTTCGACCAGTCGGTCAAGGGCTCGCGCCGCCTGCAGAAGCTCGATGCGCCCACCCGCGAGAAGGTCTTCGACCGCGCCGAGCAGGACCTGCGGGCGACCTTCGAGCGGGACCCGAAGGGGATCGACCAGCAGGTCGACAAGCTGGCCAAGACCTTCCCGGGCCGCGCCGAGAAGGAGGCGGCCCATCAGAAGTGGGTCGGGACGGTGGACGGCAAGGTGGCGGACGCGGAGCGGAGGTGGCGCGCCGACGGGCGCTCGGACGAGGCCGTCCGCAGCGCCGCGGCCGCCTACCGGGCCGAGCTCGACCACGCCTTCGACACCGCCTACCGCCCGCTGGACGAGCGCCCGTTCACCCGGGTCGACGCCGGGGACGCGCTCGACCTGCACGTCCACGCGATCGACCACGACCTGTCCGGCCGCGGCCGGTTCCACGAGCACGCCACCGAACTGCTCGCGGACAGCTCCGGGCACCTGGGCCGGCTGGTCGAGAAGTGGCGCACCGCGCACCCGGAGTGGTCCGACACCGAGATCAGGCAGGCCCACGACACCGCCCAGCAGGACCTGCGCGACACCTTCCGCCGGGCCTTCGACGAGGAGTTGGGCAAGCTGCGGGAGAAGCCGCACACCGACCCGGCCGCCGAGGCCAGGGCGAGGGCGGACGCGCTGTGGAACGTCCGCAAGGACTGGGGCGGGACCGAGCGCGGGCTGACCGACCGGCTCACCGACGCGCTGGACCACGCCCAGGAGCTGCGCGACTTCCGTCCCGAGGCGGACCGGCTGCTGCACCGCCCCGAGTTGGACTCGGTGCTGCAAGGCCGCCCGACCTCGCCGGACACCCGCAACGCCGCGTTGGCCACCGTCCTGGAGGACGCCGGGGACGGACTGCGCGCGGGGGACTTCGGCGCGCACCTGGACCAGCTGAGGGAGGGGCTGCCCGGGCGCTACGCCTTCGAGGAGGGCGCCGGGCGCAAGGTCGCCGACGCGCTGCACACCGTGCAGGACTGGAAGCCCGCCGACGGCCACCCGCCCGCGCCGGAGACCACCGCCCTGGTCGGCGGGCAGGCCCTGGCGCAGATCGACCGGGCGCTCACCCGGGCCCGCAACGGCCTGCGGGACGCCGGCCACACCGCGGACGCCGTGGACCGGGCGCTCGGCGAGCTGGACGCCGAGCTGCGCGGCATCACCGACGCGCTGCCCGACCTGCACGCGGCCGCCGAGAAGTTGCCGAAGGTGGCCGCGGACTCGCGCTCGGCCTGGCAGCAGCTGATCGACCGGCACCCCGGCCTCGGCAAGCAGGCCGGTGACCTGGAGCGCCAGTTCCACCGGGACTGGATCGGCGGCTTCGACGAGGTGGCCACCGGCGGCCGGCTCGACGCGGTGGACTGGCTGGAGCACCACGGCCCGCACCCCGCGCCGCAGCCCGGGACCGCCGAACTGCTGCACGCCGGCGAGCAGCGGCTGATCGACCACACCGGCACCCTGCTCGGCCTGGCCGAGCGGCGCAACTGGGACCTGGCCGGGCTGGGGCAGAAGGTGGACGACGCCTACGCCCGGTGGGAGCACGACACCTGGGGCGAGTTGGACGGACCGGCCGTCGAGCAGGTCGCCGCGCAGCTGGAGAAGGACCTGCGGGAGGACTTCCGGACCCTGACCGGCGGCCGTGACCTGAGCGAGCTGACGGACCATCAGCTCGCGGCCCTGCACAAGGACTGGGCCGCCGCGGTGGACGAGCGGCTGGCCCGGCTGCCGGACGAGTTCCACCGCCGGGCCGACCTGGCCGAGTTCCGGAACGCGGCCGACAAGGCGGTCGACCAGGGCGCGCCCACCCCCGAGCACGCGGCCCTGCTCAAGGAGCAGTTGCCCACCGAACTGGACGGCCCCGGCCGGACGGCACCGGAGTACGCGGCCTTCGCCGACTCGCTGCCGGGCCGGGTCCAGTACGCGGACGACGTGCTGCGCCACACCGACCAGCTGCTGGACCACCTCGCCGACGGGGACCGGCTGCGGCCGCAGCTCGCCGAGGAGTTGGCCAAGGCGTACGAGAGCCCGAGCGGATTCAAGGAGTACGAGGCCGAGCGGTCGGCCGCCCAGGACTCGCTGCGCGGGGCGAGCGTGCGGCTGCAGGCGGCCCTCACCTTCGACCGGGAGCTGCTGCCCGGGGCACGCGCCGCGCTGGAGGTCCGCGGTCGTGGCACCTCGCAGTCCGCGCTGGACGAGGCCGGGCAGAGCCTGGAGCAGGACCTCAAGGAGGCCGTCGGCAGGAGCCTGGCCGCGGACGGCTACCGGCACCTCCCCGCGGCCACCGACCCGGGCGTGGGCGCGCTGCTCGACCCGAAGGCGCTGGACAGCCGGCTGCGCTTCCACCAGGACCTGGCGGACACCCTCGGCGCGATGCGGGACACCGTGGCGCGCAAGGGCGGTTGGCAACTGGACGACGAGGCGCTGACCCGGGTCGGCGACGAGTACGCCGACCGGATCAGGGAGTTGGCGGACCTGCACCTGGGCGGCGCGAAGTCCGGTGAGCACCCGCTGGTGAACGGTCCGCTGGACCCGCGGGCACTGGCCTTCCGCAAGGACGTGGACCGGTTGCTCGGCGGGCTGGACCGCAGGATCGACCACGAGCTCGACCTGGAGGGCGCGCTGTGGCGCGGCGGCCAGGCGTTCGGGCGGCACTTCGGCGGGCCGGGCAGCTTCGGGATCGACCCGGCCGACCCGGCGAGCGGATTCGGCGAGGAGGTGGCGGCCTTCCGGCACGACTGGATCGAACTGCACGACAGGGCCGCGGGCGGCAGCCCGGACCTGGCGAAGTGGCTCGCGCACGAGCGGGGCAGCGGGGACGTGTTCGGGAGGGCGGCCGACGACGCGGGGCGTCGGGTGCCGCCGCCGGCGATGCCTCCCCCGCTCGAACGCCCGGTGCCCGTGGGCCCGCTGCCCGAGCCTTCGCCGCCCGTGCACCCGCTGCCCGAGCACCCGGCCGGCGGCCCGGAGGTCGGCGAGATCCTCAGCAAGGTGCTCGACACCGTGCCCGGGTCCGGCTCCGTCGGCCGGATCTTCGACCACGAACTGGAGCTCACCCGCTTCGACCCGGCCAAGCCCGAGTTCGCCCACCTGCACACCGTCGACCCGGTCCGGACCGAGTTCACCGGCGCCGACATCCACTCCTTCGAGCGGACCCCCTGGGCCCCCGGCACCCCGCTCTACACCGCGGTGGTGCACGGCGGCGAGGACCTCACCGTCACGGTCACCACCAGTACGGCGGGCAGGGTCAAGCTCGGCGGCTCCGGGTTCGGCGGCGTGCTGGCGCGCCGCCCCAGTCTCGCGCAGCTCGGTGCGCAGGCCGAGATCCTGCTGCCCGCCTGCCGGGCGGGCCTGACCGGCGCCGACGGGATCGCGGTCGGCCAGGCGGTGGCCGATCGGACCGGCCTGGTGGTCTGGGCCCCCACGACCGACGTGGTGGTCTCCGACGACCTGGGCCGGGCGAGCTTCGGCCTGTTGCCCGACGCCGACGGGAACCGGGGCCGCTGGGTGAAGTTCCTGCCCAAGGGCGTGCCGAGCAGCGCACCGCCGGTGTCCGTGCCGGCCGAGCAGGGCCTCGCGGGCGCGTTCCGCGGCACCGTGATGACCGCGACCGGGACCGCCGCCCGGTCGCCCGAGGTCTACCGGGACCAGCTCTCCGTCCAGGGAGTCGCCTACCAGGCGCTCACCGTGCCGGGCGACGGCGACTGCCTGTTCACCTCGGTGCTGACCGGCGCGCACCACCAACTCGGCTCCTGGCCGCACGAGTCACTCGACGTGCCGGGCCTGCGCGCGCACGTCTCCGACTGGCTGCGCGGGCCGCGGGGCGCCGCCGTCCGGGCCCGGCTGGACGCCCCGAACCGGCCGGTGCTGGAGACCCTGCTCGCCGATCTGACGGACCATCAGCTCTGGCAGGTGGGCGGTCTGCCGGGGCCGCTGCCAGGGGGGACCGACTGGCAGGCGCAACTGCGCGACGACCTGCGCGACACCCTGGCGGCGCCGTTCACCGGGACGGCGGCCGGCGGCGACCAGCAGAACGCCGCCGCGCTCTCGGACCAGGTCTGGCGCCGGGTGCTGTCGGTCCGCCCCGAGTACGGTCAGGTGCCGCAGCTGGACCCGGCCGCGCTGCACGCGATGACCACCAGCGCGATGGTCGAGCTGGCGGTCCGCCACCGGCCGCTGTGGAACACCGCGTTCTTCGACGAGGTGCCGCTGGTCACCACCGAGTCGCTGGACCTGAACCTGGGCGTGCTCGACGACCACGGCACGGTGGTGCTGCACAGTGCGGTGGCCGGTCGGTCCACCGTGCACCTGTACCGGGACGGTGGGCAGTTCGGCGGCGCGCACTTCTCGGCGCTGCGGCCGGTGGTGGCGCCCGCCGCGGTGGCGACGGGCACGTCCGCCACTCCGGCGGCCGAGGCGAAGGCCGAGGCCAAGGCTCCCGCGAAGTCCTCGCCGCTGGTGCCGATCCCGTTCGGCCCGCACGAGTTGCTCGACCTGGCCGTCGTCGGCGACCCGGTGCACGTGCGCGACGAACTCGCCGGGGCCGGCGGCCTGGCCGACACCGACCCGCTGTACACCTGGCTCTCCGACCCGCACCGGGTGCTGGCCGACTACCGGGCCGACCGCCGGACACCGCAGCTCGGCGCGGTCCGCCGGCTGGTGGTCGCGCACCTGGCGGACTGGACCGGCCGGGCGGACCCGGCCCGGTTCGCCGGTGTCCAGCCGGCCGGCCTGAGCACCGCGGCCCAGTACGCCGACGCGGTCCGCGACTGGGAGCACGGCTACGACCGCGAGGACCTGCCGTTCTTCGGTGCGGTGCTGGCCGACGGCCTGGGGCTGCACGTCGAGGTGCACGCCGAGGGCGGGGCGTTGCGCGGCAGTGTGGGTACCCCCGGTGCCCGGCCGGTCAAGGCGGTGCTGCAGGACACGGACGCCGGGCAGGACCAGCTCAGCCTGCCCGGCCAGGCCGGCCCGCTCGCGCCGCCCACCCGGATCACCGCGTTCGGCCAGCTCGGCGCCGGCGACCGGGTGCTGCCGCCGACCGGTGCCCAGGACGCGGTGGTCCAGGGCCTGTTGCCGCAGCTGTCCGGCATCCTGACGCCCGATCAGCTGGTCGAGGCCGAGGGCCAGCTGTCCACCGGGCTGAGCCTGGCCGCCCTCCAGCCGCGGCTGTCCGGGATGACGCGCGGCGACGCGCTGCCCGTCCCGCTGGACGTCGGCGGCTGGCGCGGGGACGTTCTGGTGACGGCCACGGTGGTCAGGGCGACCACCGTGGACACCTTCAAGAAGCTGGAGTTCGAGGACGGCAGCGACTCGTACGCGACCGCCGGCTCGTTCGTGGAGGGCCGGACCCGGATCGGCGCGGGCATCATGCTGCGCGGCAGGGCGACCGCCGAGACCACGCTGACCGGCCAGCTCGGCGCCACCAAGGACCACCTGAACAGCAGCGTGGTCTCGTCCAGCGGCCGGATGTTCAGCCGCGGCAAGACCCCCGAGCCGGCCCTGGTGCTGGACACCCTGATCCGGCTGGACTTCGACTTCTCCCAGGTGAGGAGCGGCGACCGGCGGATGCCGGTCACCGCCGCGACCGGCCCGCGGGCGAGCAGTGCCCGCGTCACCGTCCCGGTGCAGGTCGCGGTGCCCACCGCGGAGGCGCCGTTCGCACCGCCGCCGGCCAAGCAGGTGCACTACCGGCCCCCGGCCCGGGTGGAGCAGACCTTGGCGCTGGGCGGCTCCGACATCGTCCGCGACCTGTTCGCGCTGGACCCGAACGGCGTGCGGTCCGGCCGGGGGGTCCGGGCGCTGCTCGGCGATCCCGGCACGGCCGACTCGCTGGAGGCCTTCGGCCGGGAGGAGTTCGGCTCCGACTGGGCCGAGGTGAAGCAGGAGTTCCTCAGCCAGGTCGACCTGCTGAGCCTGCAGACCGACCTCAAGTCGATGATGGCCGGCGACCCGATGGAGGTGCTGCTCTCGGGCGACCGCGGGAGCATCCTGATCTCGGCCCACGTCGCCGAGATGGCGCAGCACCGTACCACCGAGCAGACCGAGTTCAACACCGGCACCGACGCGATCCGCAGCTACACCGCCAACGAGACCGACAGCCTCAGCGCCCAACTGCCTTTCTCCGCGACGGAGAACCCGATCGCCGAAGCCCCGCTGCGCGGCACCGAGGCGGTCGGTGCGCAGCTCGGACGGGACAGCACCACGATCGAGCAGACCACGCTGCGCGAGGGCACCGGTGTCAAGACCAAGGTCCCGGGCGTGGTGTTCGACGGCAGCGCCGTGCTGACCTTCCGTCACCTGGTCGGCCAGGACTTCAGCACGACCCGGGGTCGGGCCACCGCCAGGGTCGGCTTCTCGGTCCTGGTCGAGGCCGCCGACGCGCAGCCGGTGCAGACCCCGCAGCGGTTCACCGCGCCGGTGGGCAGCACCGGACCGCACCTGCTCGAAGCTCCCGAGCTGGCCCCCGAATCCACCGCCCACCGGCCCGGCCCGGAGGTCTGGGGCCTGCAGCCCGGCGGCGCGCCGGGCCTGCCGGAGAACGCCGTGGTCTACGACGTCTACGTCGGACCGCAACCGGCCCGGACCCCCGGCACCCGCCCGCAGCCGAGCCTGCAGAGCCTGCTCGGCGGGCTGGGCCGGCGGTTCTTCGGTGCCTCCTGGTCCGAGGTCCGCCCGTCCGTGCGCAGCACCTTCGGCCGCGAGCGGATGGCGGCCTGGCTGCCCTCGATGACCCGTGGCCTGCCGGTGCAGAGCCCGCTGCTGGCCCGCCCGCTGCACGGGGACGCACGGGCCAAGGCGACCGCCCAGGTGCAGCAGCTCGAGTACCTGCGGGTGATCGACAAGGCCGAACTGAACCTGACCAACGAGGCCGTGCGCAGCAGCGCGGCCCGGGGGGCGCACTGGCACTCGGTCAACGGCCAGCTGCAGGGCGGCTACCAGCGGGACCTGCCGGACGCCGGTGCGCTGGGCATCCCGCTGGTCGGCGGCGGCTACGCGCACCGGCACCGGGAGGGCTCGCGCGCCGCCGAGAGCAGCAGCACGGTCGCGGCCGGCAAGTTCGCCGAGCCGATGGTGCTCTTCCTGGCCACCGCGCGGGTGGACCTGAGCATCGAGGAGCAGAACGAGCCGGCCGGTGCGGCGCACGGGCAGGGCGAGGTCCGCTTCGTGGTCGCGGTGCCCAAGGCGATGACCCAGAAGTACACCACCACGGACGCGGCGCCGGCCAAGCAGGTGTTCACCCGAGCCGAGGCCGAAGCGGCCGCCGCCGCGGCCGCCGCCGTCACGGCCCCGGTGCCGCAGCCGCTGCTGGTGCAGCCGCCGGAGCGGGTCACCCGGAACCAGCAGCTCGGCGCCTCCGACGTGGTGACCGCCTTCGGCGACCCGCTGGCGGTGATCACGGCGCTGCGGACCGCGCTCGCGCCGACCTTCGAGGACCACTGGGGCAAGATCGAGGCGGACCTGCTGCCGTTCTTCGACTCGATCGCCCTCAAGCCGCAGGTCGCCGCGCTGACCGGGGACAAGACCTGGGGCACCTCGGTGTCCGCCAACGGCGTCACCGCCGAGATCACCGTCACCCGGGCCACCGCCGCCGTGACGGAGTACCAGAAGACCGTCAAGGACTTCGAGTTCGAGGTCGGCACCGAATCCTCCAGCACCGCCGGCGAGATGGCCGACGACCTGTCGACCCGGACCTTCCAGGCCGGCGCCGCAGTGAAGGTCCCGCACGTCAACCTCGCCGTCAACCACGCCCGGAACAAGGACACGCTGACCGGCGGCAGCCTCGACTCGGCGGCCAACGCCGTCTCCAAGTCCAAGACGGTCGAGCCGGCCGCGCTCTTCAAGGGCGACCTGACCTTCACGGTCGAGGTCGGGCTCACCCACCCGCTCGGCATCCCGGGCGGCGTCCGGACGGTGCGGGTGACCACCGGGGCGCAGTTCGCCTTCCCGCTGCGCGACCTGCCGATCGACCCGGCGACCGGTCAGAAGCCGGCGCCGACCCAGTACTACGGCCCGCCGCCGCGGATCGCCAGGTCGCTGGTGCTCGGCGCCACCGACATCGTGCTCACCGTGCAGCCGCCGACCGTCACCGGGCCGGCCCCGGCCACCGCGACCGCCGCGGTGCTCGACCAGCTGGACGGGACGGGCGCGTACGTCTTCGGCTCCCCCGGGGCCTGGGCGAAGGCGAAGGCGAGCCTGGGCAAGAAGTTCACCGTCGGCGCGCTGCAGCCGAGGATGAAGTCGCTGATGGCCGGTCAGCCCTGGGTGGTCGCGCTGAAGGGCGGCGGCAGCGTCACCGTGACCGCGCGGATCCAGCAGCTGGCGCACTCCGCGAACACCAAGGCCACCGAGTTCAACACCGGCGGCACCACCGCGGTCTCCAGCGTGGCGACCGACGGCGAGGCGACCCGGACCACCGGGGCCACCCGGGCGACCAGCCTCCAGGTGGTGGCGACCTCGGACCCGTTGGGCGTGCTGCCCGCCGCCCTGGTCGCGGGCGGCACCGTCAGCCACGTGGCCGGCCAGGACCGCACGGCCGAGGCGGCCAGCGCCGCCCGGACCGGTCTCGGCACCAAGAGCAAGGTCCCCGGCAGCGTCTACGACGGTGTCGCGGTGCTCGACTTCGAGTTCCGCCGCCCCTGGCGGCCGTGGGGCCGCAAGGTCGACCAGCGGATCCCGGTGCAGACCCCGCAGGTGCAGCACCGGCTGGACCGGCTGCAGGCGAAGATCGACGCCCTGGTCGGGCAGCCCGGCACCGAGGCCGAGGTCGCCGCGCTGCGCCGGCAGTACGACGCTAAGGTCGCCGAGACCACCGACCGGATCCGGGCCGCGGCCCGGGCCAGGACGGCCGGGCCGACCACCGCGCCGATGACCGTCAAGGGCTTCGGCGTGCACGAGCACGCCTTCGGCTACGCGCAGGTCGCCTTCCAGGCGCTGGTGGAGACCGCCGACGCGGTGAAGGTGGACGACGCGGCCGCCGCCACCCTGACGGCGGGTCAGCAGCCCACGGGTGACCAGCGGGCGCTGGCGGCCCTCGACCTGGCCCGGCCGCGCCAGCTCCAGGTGCCGCCGCAGGCGATCTGGGACCGGGGACTGGCCGCCAACCACCCGGTCCGCGACCTGCCGGACGTCGGGTCGCTGCGCACGCTGCTGGACGCCGGCGGGCGGAAGGCGTACGGCAGCGCCTGGGACCGCAAGGGCGCGGGCGGCAGGAAGCGCTCGGACCTGGTGGCGGACGCGTTCAGCAGGGAGAAGCTGTGGGCCAACCTGTCCGGGCTGACCGCCGGCGGCGAACTGCGCAGCGCGCCGTTCTCCGTGCTCGGCAGCACGGCCTGGGTCTCGGTCACCGCGAAGGTGGTCGACCTGGCCTTCGACCGGGAGGAGAAGGGGGCCGAGGTGGCGCTGGCCGGCGAGACCACGGCGCGCCGCACCGAGCGGCACCTGTTCTCCCGGCACGGCCAGTTCACCGGCCAGCTCGGTGCCGAGTTCTCCAAGCTGCCCGGCAGGTTCGCCGCGATCGTCACCTTCGGCGGCGGTTACCGCAAGCGGCGCGGCGGCGAGCAGGCGGCCGGTGGCCGGGCGATCGCGAGCTCGAAGATCCCGATCCCGCTGGTGCACTTCGACGGGCACGTGGAGTTCGCGTTCACCTTCCACCACGGGACCGGGGCGCGGGCCGAGGCGGCGGCCGCGGCCGGGAGCCTGGCGGGCGTGGTGCCGTTCGCGGTGTCGGTCCCGAAGGCGGAGGTCACCGAGCAGGTGAAGGGGGACGGGCGGACCGTCTTCACCGAGGCGGCGCCGCGCGGCGAACAGTGGGGGACCGCCGTCGTCCTGCCGGTGGTGACGGTGACCCCGCCGACCGGCGCGCCGGCCACGACCGTGGCGACCGCGCCGCCGGTGACCGCGGGCTCGGCGGATTCGCTGGCGGTGCCGTCGACCCCGGTGGTCCGGCCGCCCGTCACGGTGGCGCCGGTCACCGAGTCGGTGCCCGGGTTCCTGGTGACCACGATCGAGATCGAGGAGGAGGACGACCGGTCGGTCGGCACGGTCGGGGCGCACCCGCCGGCCCGCCTGGAGGCGGACCCGGCGGCGCTGACCGCGCCCCGGCCGGGGCACCGGGCCGTCCCCACCGTGGTGGTGACGCCGCCGCAGGAGGTCCCCACCGTGGTGGTGACGCCGCCGCAGGAGGTCCCCAGTGTGGTGG
>NZ_JBHYKG010000176.1:0-17426 GCF_042741245.1 Kitasatospora sp. NPDC058965 | reverse complement strand
CCACTCGTTCGAGTGGGGCCGACGGCCGTACGACTGCGGAAGCCCGGTCCCCGGGCGGGCGTCAGCGGGACTGCTGGGCCGGCACGCCGAGCGCGTCGTCGGTCGGCAGCGAGGCCGCGGCGACGGCCGCACCGGTGAGCGTGGCGAGCATCTCGCGGACGTTGGTGAGCTGGGCGTTGATCGAGTCGCGGCGGTTGGTCAGCGCCGCCAGCTCGCGCTCGGACTCGCTGCGGATCCGGTCGGCCTTGGCGTTGGCGTCGGCCACGATGTCCTCGGACTGGCGCTGGGCCGTCTCGACGGTCTGGCGGGCGCGGCGCTCGGCGTCGGTGCGCAGCTTCTCGGCCTCCAGGCGCAGCTGCTCGGCGCGGTGCTCGATCTCCGCCAGCCGCTTCTCGGCCTTGGCCTGACGGGCCGCCAGGTCGCGCTCGGACTGCTCGCGGCGCTTGGCCAGGTTGGTCTCGAACTCCAGCGCGGCCTGGGCGGCCTTGGTGCGGGTCTCCTCGAAGAGGGCGTCCGCCTCCTCGCGCTTGTTCTGCGCGTCCTTGTTGGCCTCGGCGCGCAGCTGGGCGCTGTCGCTCTTGGCCTTCTCGACGATCCGCAGACCCTCGTCCTCGGCCTTGGCCTTGCGGTCCTTGGCGTAGTTCTCCGCCTCGGTGCGGACCTGCTGGGCGGCCGCCTCGGCCAGCTCACGGTGCTGCTCGGCGGCGCGGTGCGCCTCCTCGCGCAGGTCCTTCGCCTCCTCCTCGGCCAGCCGCAGGATCTTCTCGACCCGGGCACCGAGGCCGGCGTACGAGGGCTCCGCCTCGGTCACCGCGGCCTGCGCGGTCTGGGTCTCCAGGTGGAGCTCCTCGATCCGCTTCTCCAGGGCGCTGATCCGGGCCAGCGCGCTGTCACGGTCGGCCACCAGCTTGGTGATCCGCTCGTCGACCTGGGCGCGCTCGTACCCACGGCGCACCAGGTCGAAGCCGTGAGGGGAGTGACTGTCGCTCATGGGGCTGGGCTTCCTGTCGTCAAACCAATGAGGTGGTTGAGGGAATCCTGACACGTTATCGGAGTGTCGTAGGCAAAATGCCTATGGCTGTCGGACAATGTCCGCTCAATCGGGTGGTGTCCGCTCGGACCTGCTGCCACTCGAACGGGGGGCGCCCACTCCCGCGCCCGCCTTTGATCCCCCGTTGGCACCGCTCGAACCCTTGGCGCCGGACGCGGCCGACGCCTTGGAACCGGCCTCGCGACCCGCCGCCTGCTGCGCGGACGACGGGGCCTCGAAGGCCTCCAGCGCGGACAGGACGTCCTGCACGCGCGAAATCTCGGTGTTGATGTCCTTGCGCCGGCGCACCAGCTCGTCCAGCTCGCGGCGGCCCTCGCTGGTCACCCGCTGGGCCTCGGAGCGGGCGGTGGACTGGATCCGGTCCGCCTCCTCCTCGGCCAGCCGCAGCTGCTCGGCGGCGGTCTGCTCGGCGGCCCGGCGGCGCTTGCCGGCCTCCTCGGCGGCGTCCTCCAACTGCCGCTCGGCCTCGTCCTGCGCCGCCTTGAGCCGCTCCTCGGCCTTGATCTTCAGCGCCTCGGCCTTGGCGTCGGAGTCGGCCAGCTTCTGCTCGGCCTCCTTCAGCAGGCCCTCGGCCTTGCGGACCGCGGCGATGCGCACCTTGCTGGCCTCGGAGGAGGCCTGCGAGGTGAGCTCGGCGGCCCGCTCCTCGGCGGCGGCGACCAGGGCGGCGGCCCGCTCCTCGGCCTCCGCGACGGTGCTCACCGCCTGCTCCTCGGCCTCGGCGAGCTGCTCCTGAGCCGCCGTCACCAGGGTGTCCACCCGCTCGCCGGCGCTCTTCATCGCCTGCGCGTTCTCCTTGCGGGCCCGCTCGTGCAGCGCCTCCACCTCGGCCTCGGTGCGCTCGCGCAGCTCCTCGGCGCGCTCGCGGATCGCGGTGGCGTCCCGGCGGGCCTCGGAGAGCAGCGCGTCGGCGTCCGCCCGGGCCCGCTCGACCTCGGCCTGACCGGCCGCCTCGCCGGTGGCGACCAGCCGGTCCGCCTCCTTGCGGGCCGCCGCCACCATCGCGTCGGCCTGCTCCTCGGCGGCCGTGGCGGTGGCCAGCGCGGTGGTCTGGGCCTCCTCGCCGAGCGACTCGGCGTCCGCGAAGGCCTTCTCCAGCACCGTGGTGGCCTGCGCCCGGGTGGCCGAGTCGTACTGCTCGGCCTGCTCGCGGGTGGACCGGTCGTAGGCGTCGGCGTTGGCGCGGCTGGTGGTGTCGTACTCGTCGGCCAGCGTGCGGGTGGCGGCGGCGTACTCCTCGGTCTCGGTGCGCAGGCGGGTGGCGAACAGTTCCGCCTCGGCGACCAGGGCGGCGCCGTGCTCCTCGGCCGCGGCCACCGTCTGCTGGGCCTGCGCATCGGCGTCGGCCACGGTCGACTGCGCCTGGGCCTCGCTCTCGGCGCGCAGCCGGGCGGCGTAGGCCTCGGCCTCGGCCCGCAGGTTCTCGGCGTACTCGCGGGCCTCGCCGCTCACCCGGGCGGCCTCGGCCTCGGCCTCGGTCCGGGTCTGCTCGGCGAAGGCGCGGGCCTGCTCGCGCACGGCCGCGTCGTGGCCCTCGGCCTCGGCGCGCAGCCGCTCGCCGTAGGCCTCGGCCTCGGTGCTCAGCCGGGTGGCCTCGGCGGTGGCGGCCTCGCGCTCGGCGGCGGTCTCGGCCGCGGTGCGCTCGCGCAGTTCGGTGGTCTCCCGCTCCGCGGTGGCGCGCAGCTCGGCCAGCTCGGCGGCGGTGCGCTCGCGGTCCTCGGCGGTGTCCCGCTCGGCCCGCTCCACCAGCTCGGCCACCTGCTGGGAGGCCCGCTCGTGCAGCCCGGCCACCGACTGGCGGACCTGGGCGGCCTCGTCCTCGGCGGCGGCCACCAGCTCGGCGGCGCCGGAGGTGGCGGCCGCGGTGGCTGCGGCGGCCTCCTGCCGGGCCTGCTCCAGCGCCTCGGTGGCCTCCGCGCGCAGCGCGGCCACCTCCTCGGCGGTCCGGGCGACCAGCGCGGTGGCCTCCTCGTTGGCCTCGGTGCGGGCGGTCTCGGCGGCCGACTCGGCCTGCTCCAACTGCTCGGCGGCCTGGGCGCGCAGTGCGGTGGCGGCGGCCTCCGCCTCGGCCAGCACCCGGGCGGCCTCGGCGGTGGCGGCCTCGCGCTCGGCAGCGGTCTCGGCGGCGGTGCGCCCGGTCAGCTCGGCGGCGGCCGCCTCGGCCTGCTCGCGGGCCTGCCGGGCGGCGGTGAGCGCCTCGGCGGTCTCCTCCCGCTCGCGGCGCAGCGCGACCTCGGCCTGCTCGGCGGCCCGGCGGCTCTCCTCGCGCAGGGCGGCGGCCTCGGCCTCCGCCTCGGCGCGCAGCCGGTCGGCCTCGGCGCGGGCCTGCCCCTCGCGCTCCTCGGCGGCCTGCTGGGCAGCGGTCTGCACGGCGGTGGCGGCGGCCTCGGCCTCGCCCCGCACCCGGCGGTCGTAGGCGGCGGCCTCGCGGCGCAGCTCGGCCGTCTCCTGCTCGGCGGCGGCCCGGTTCTCGGCGGCGGCGGCCTTGGCGGCGCCCAGTGCGTCCTTGTGCTGCTGGGCCGCGGCGGCGGCCAGCTTCTCCGCCTCGGCGGTGGCCCGCTGCAGCGTCTGCTCGGCCCGGGCCTGGGTCTGCGCGGCCCGGTCCTTGGCCTCGGCCTGCTGCCGGGCGACCTCGGCGGCGGCGCCGTCGCGCAGCTCGTCCGCGTCGGCCTTGGCCTTGGTGAGCAGTTCCTCCGCGCTCTTGGCGGACTCCTCTATCTGGGCCACCGCCTGCCGGCGCGCCTCGCCGCGCACCTTGTCGGCCTCGGCGGCGGCCTGGGCGCGCAGCTGCTCGGCCTCGGCGCGCTGCTGGGCGGCCTCGTCCTGCATCCGCTCCATCCGGGCGCGGAAGTCGGCGGCGTCGTCCAGAGCGGCGTTCTGCGCCTGCTCCACGGCGGCCTGGGCCTGCTCGCGCAGCCGCTCCGCCTCGGCGGCGGCCCCGGTGCGGATCCGCTCGGCCTCGGCCGCGGCCTCGGCCCGGGTGGCCTCGGCGTCCTGGGTGGCCCGGGCCAGCGCCTCCTCGGCGCTGCGGGCGGCCTTGGCCAGGTGGACGGTGGCGTCCTTGGCACCCTCGGCCCGGCCCTGCTCGCGGGCCTCGGCGCGGACCGCCTCGGCGGCGGCGCGGGCCTCGGCCAGCAGCTCGGTGGACTGGGCCTCGGCCGCGGCGCGCTGCTCCGCGATGGCGGCCTCGGCCTCCTCGCGCAGCTGGGTGGCGACCGACTCGGCCGCGGTGCGCAGGCGGGCGTTCTCGTCGTCGGCGGCGGCCTTGGCGGCGTCCGCCTCGGCCTGGGCGGTCTGCGCCCGGGCCAGCAGCTCGGCGGCGGCGGCCTTGACCCGGTCGGCCTCCTCGGTGGCCTTGGCCACCATCCGCGCCACCTCGGCCTTGGCGGTCTGCGAGCGCTGCTCGCTGGCGGCCTCGCCGTCGGCGACCTTGCGGGAGGCGGTGGCCTCGGCCTCGGCACGCAGCTCCTCGGCGGCCAGGGTGGCCTGCTCGCGCAGCTCGGTGGCCTCCCGGCGGGCCCGCTCGGCCTCGGCCCTGGCCTCCTCGCGCAGCCGCTCGATCTCGGCGGCGGCCCGGGCGGCGGCGGCCTCGGCCAGCTCGCGGTCGCGGACCGCCTCCTGCTGGAGCCGGGCGATCTGCTGCTCGGCGGCGGCCAGCTTGCGCTCGGCCTGGGCCTGGGCGCCGGCCAGCTGCTGCTGGGCCTCGTTGGCCGCCTCGACGTTGGCCTGCTGGGCCTGCTCGGCGGCGGAGCGGAGCAGCCGCTCCGCGTCGTTCTGGGCGCGCAGCAGCGCGGCCTCGGCGGCGGCCTGGGCCTCGCCGCGGGCGGCGTCCACGTCGGCGGCGGTCTGCGCGCGGGCCTGGTCGGACAGGGCGGCGGCCTCGGCCCGGGCGGCGGCCATCATCCGCTCCGCCTCGGCGCGGGCCTCGCCCAGCATCCGCTGGGCCTCCTGCTCGGTGCCGGCCCGGGTCTGCTCGGCCCAGTTGACGTTCTCGCTGACGTGCTGCTCGGCGGCCCGGCGCAGCTCGACCAGCTCGTCCTCCAGCTGGCGGCGGCGGGCCTGCAGCTCGGCCTCCAGCCGGGCGGTCCGCTCGGCGGCCTCGGCCATCAGGCGCTGGGTGGCCGCCTGGGACTCGCGCAGGTGCCGCTCGGCGTCCGCGCGCAGTTGCTGGGCCTGCAGCTCGGCGGTGCGCAGCAGTTGCTCGGCCTGACCGGAGACGGAGTCGAAGGCGCGCGGCTGAGCCAGCTGCCGACGGGATTCGTGCAGCTTGGCCCGGAGCACCTCCACCTGGTAGGCGAGGTCCTCGGAATGCTCGACGGTCTTGTCCCGCTCCTTGCGAAGCCGGTCCATCTCGGCCTCGAACTGGGAGAGGTGATCATCAACCTCGTAGCGGTCGTTGCCCCGCACTGCGCGGTCCCATCCATCTCCTGGTCGCGTCCTCGACCGGTACCGGCCCCGTCGGGGGCCGGCCGCGCCGGTCCTTGCATCCCCGGTCGCACGGGCGAACCCGGACCGTGGTCGGAGTCGTGGCCGGTGGGGCACGGTGCACCGCGCTCCGCCGGGGTGCTGGACTCCTGGGCGAACTCTTGCCTATGGAGAATGGTGACAGATCCGAACTGCGACCGTTCAGCCGTGCCCTGATACGGGACTCCCCTGCGACCCTGGGCAGTGTAGTGGGCCGGAGCGGGCCTGTAACCGGGCAGGGCCGGGGTTGGCGAGGTTACCGACGGGTCAGTGCTCGCCCGGCAGGGCCGAGGTGACCAGCTCGGTCAGCACGCCGCCGCAGTCCTTCGGGTGCAGGAAGGTGATCCGGGAACCCATCGAACCGCGCCGCGGCTCGTCGTAGAGCACCCGCACGCCCTTGGCCCTGATGTCCGCGGCGTCGCCGTCGACGTCCGCCGTGCCGAAGGCGATGTGGTGCACGCCCTCGCCGTTCTTGGCCAGCCACTTGGCCACCGTGGAGTCCTCGCGGGTGGGCTCCAGCAGCTGGAGGTAGGAGGCGCCGCCGTCGCCGGTGTCGTTGATCTTCAGCATGGCCTCGCGGACGCCCTGCTCCTCGTTGACCTCGCTGTGGAACACCTCGAAGCCGTACGTGGCACGGTAGAACTCGACCGTTTTGTCGAGGTCGAAGCAGGCGATACCGATGTGGTCGATCCGGGTCAACACGTGAAGCCTCCTGAGGGACGGGTCGCACCAGTGCAGCGCAGATGCCGAGGCGGGCGCCAGCGGGCCGCGTGCGAGCCTGATCACACCGATGGTGCGGTGACGCCCGGGTTACACCTCAGTACATTGAGCAGCATCCCTCTCCCCGGGCCCGTCGTCGTGCCTCACCGCCGGACGGACTCGATGGCCGAACGTGCGAAGGGGCTCGTGCCATGCCTACCGCTTCCACCGCTACCACCTCCGTGATCGTCGCGGGGGCCCGTACCCCGATGGGCCGCCTGCTCGGCTCGCTGAAGGACTTCTCCGGCGCCCAGCTCGGCGGCATCGCCATCAAGGCGGCGCTGGAGCGGGCGGGCGTCAGCGGCGACCAGGTCGACTACGTGATCATGGGCCAGGTGCTGCAGGCGGGTGCCGGACAGATCCCGGCCCGCCAGGCCGCCGTGGCCGCCGGGATCCCGCTGAACGTGCCGGCGCTGACCATCAACAAGGTCTGCCTCTCCGGCCTGGACGCCATCGCGCTGGCCGACCAGCTGATCCGGGCCGGCGAGTTCGAGATCGTGGTGGCCGGCGGCCAGGAGTCGATGACCAACGCCCCGCACCTGCTGCCCAAGTCCCGCGAGGGCTACAAGTACGGCGCCATCCAGATGCTGGACGCGATGGCGTACGACGGCCTGACCGACGCCTACGAGAACATCCCGATGGGCGAGTCGACCGAGCGCCACAACACCCGCCTGGGCATCGGCCGCGAGGTCCAGGACGAGATCGCCGCCCGCTCGCACCAGCGGGCCGCCGCCGCCCAGAAGAACGGGCTTTTCGACGCCGAGATCGTCCCGGTGGCGATCCCGCAGCGCAAGGGCGACCCGGTGCTGTTCAGCCAGGACGAGGGCATCCGCGGCGAGACCACGGCGGAGGCGCTGGGCAAGCTGCGCCCGGCCTTCACCAAGGACGGCACCATCACCGCCGGCACCGCCTCGCAGATCTCCGACGGCGCCGCCGCCGTGGTCGTGATGAGCAAGGCCAAGGCCGAGGAGCTGGGCCTGAGCTGGATCGCCGAGATCGGCGCGCACGGCAACGTGGCCGGCCCGGACAACTCGCTGCAGTCCCAGCCGTCCAACGCGATCAAGCACGCGGTGGCCAAGGAGGGCATCGCGGTCGAGGACCTGGACCTGATCGAGATCAACGAGGCCTTCGCCGCGGTCGCCCACCAGTCGATGCTCGACCTGGGGGTCGGCGCCGACATCGTCAACGTGAACGGCGGCGCCATCGCGCTGGGCCACCCGATCGGCATGTCCGGCGCCCGCGTGGTGCTGCACCTGGCGCTGGAGCTGGGCCGCCGCGGCGGCGGCACCGGCGCGGCCGCGCTCTGCGGCGGCGGCGGCCAGGGCGACGCGCTGATCATCCGGGTGCCCAAGGCCTGACGGCGGCCGACGCGAAGGGGAGACTCTGCTCAATGAACGGCGTGGCTCAATGATCGACGTACCGACCCTGGTGGAGCAGGCCCGCGCGGGACGCCCGCGGGCGGTGGCCCGGCTGATCTCGCTGGTCGAGAACGCCGCGCCGGAACTGCGCGAGGCGATGGCGGCGCTGGCGCCGCACACCGGCCGGGCCTACACGGTGGGCCTGACCGGCTCGCCCGGGGTCGGGAAGTCGACCTCCACCTCGGCGCTGGTGTCGGCGTACCGCCGGCTCGGCAAGCGGGTGGGCGTGCTGGCGGTCGATCCCTCCTCGCCGTTCTCCGGCGGGGCGCTGCTCGGCGACCGGGTGCGGATGCAGGACCACGCCACCGACCCCGACGTGTTCATCCGCTCGATGGCCACCCGCGGCCACCTGGGCGGCCTGTCCTGGGCCGCCCCGCAGGCGCTGCGGGTGCTCGACGCGGCCGGCTGCGAGGTGATCCTGGTGGAGACCGTCGGGGTCGGCCAGTCCGAGGTGGAGGTGGCCGCCCAGGCCGACACCACCGTGGTGCTGCTGGCCCCGGGGATGGGTGACGGGATCCAGGCGGCCAAGGCGGGCATCCTGGAGATCGGCGACCTCTTCGTGGTCAACAAGGCCGACCGGGACGGGGCGGACGCCACCGCCCGGGAGCTGGGCCACATGCTGGGCCTGGGCGAGGCGCGCGAGCCGGGGGACTGGCGCCCGCCGATCGTCAAGACCGTGGCGGCCCGCGGCGAGGGCGTGGACGAGGTGGTCGAGGCGCTGGAGAAGCACCGCGCCTGGCTGGAGGAGCGCGGCGAGCTGGCGGCCCGGCGGCGGCGCCGGGCGGCGCAGGAGATCGAGGTGATCGCGCTGGCGCAGCTGCGCGCGCGGATCGGCGACCTGCACGGCGACCGGCACCTGGACGCGCTGGCCGAGCAGGTGGCCGACGGCACGCTGGACCCGTACGGCGCGGCGGACCGGCTGGTCGCGGGCCTGACGGACCGTTAGGCCGCCCCGGGCGCGGCCCGGGGCTCAGCCCCGGCCGCGCAGCCCGCGCAGGTGCTCGGCGATCGGGGCCAGCGCCTCGTACAGGGCGTCCAGCTGGTCGCCCTCGAAGCGGTCGATGAAGTGCGCCCGGACGCTGCGCACGTGGTCCGGGGCGACCTTGCGCAGGGTCTGCCAGCCCTGCTCGGTGAGGTGCGCGTACAGGCCGCGGCGGTCGCCCGGACACTCCTGGCGCAGCACCAGTCCGGCGCTCTCCATCCGGGTGATCTGGTGCGAGAGCCGGCTCTTGGACTGCAGGGTGGCGGTGGCCAGGTCGGTCATCCGCATCCGCCGGTCCGGCGCCTCGGAGAGCACCACCAGGATCTCGTAGTCGTTGATCGCCAGCTCGTGCTGCTGCAGCTCGCGGCCGAGCTGGTACTCCAGCAGCTTGCTGACCTCCAGGTGGGCACGCCATACCCGCTGCTCCCGGGCGGTCAGCCAGGGGGTGTCGTCCTCGGCGGGGGCGCCCGGCAGCTCGGCCGGCTCGGTGGCGTGCGTGTCCATGGCGCCCATGATACCCGAGTTTGTTCAACTTTCTACAAGTTAAGGCGGCCCCGCCACCCGGTCGGCGGCGGGACGCACTCGAACGGGTGCCGCGGTGGCCCGGCTCAGGCCGCGCCGGCCGCGGCCGGTACCGCGACGGCGGCCCGCTCGACCTCCAGCAGCGAGGCCGAGTGGCGCTGCGCCTCGAACGCCCGGTGGCCGCCGCGCAGCCCGAACAGCCGCTTGGAGAGCAGGATCCAGAGTACGGCGGCGACGTTGAGCGCGACGGTGACCAGCTTGATCGGGCTGACGTGGTGGGTCAGCTCCAGGCCCTCCAGCGGGAGGAAGGCCGCGGTGGCGATCACCGCCAGGTACTCCGCCCAGCGCTTGTTCAGCCACAGTCCGGCGCCCTCGACCAGCTCGATCAGCGAGTAGGCCAGCACGCCGCCGGCCACGTAGGTCAGGGTGTTCTTCTTGTAGTCGAAGGTCTTGCGGATGGTGTCGACCACCGAGGAGTGCTCCAGGTCCCAGTGGAAGTGGTCGGCCACCGGCCGGAACACCGTCAGGTCCTGGTCGAAGAGCTGGTGCACCGCGTCCTGGCTGTTGGCGAACCGCCAGACCGCCCAGGCCACCAGGATGCCCAGGACGCCGCGCAGGGCCCGCTCGACCGCCAGGAAGCGCAGCACGAACAGGTCGCGCAGCGCCTTGCCGCGCGGCACCAGCGGAGCGTGGTCGGCCGGCCCGGAGCCGTGCGGGGCGCCGAGCGTGAAGTCGCCGCAGCGCAGGCAGCGCCAGGCCTCGCCGGCCGCGGTGGCCACCTGCAGCCGCTCGCGCAGCGCGGGCTCGGTGGGCGCGTAGGTCAGGTGGCCGCGCTTGGCGCAGGTGCGGCGGTTCCAGTCGCGGTTGAACACAGTGCTTCCCCCGGTGTCGGGCCCGTCACCGGGCCGTGCGGCAGCAGGATAGCGACGCCGTTCGGACGGCGGCCACGGATGTGACCTCGGGCACCTGCGGGCCCCCCGGGCGTGGCCGGCGCGGCATCGATGCCCATAATGGGCGACGGCTTGTGCCCCGGTTCACAAGCGCCGCCCCCGCCGACCTCCGTGAGGTACTCCGCGATGCAGAACAGTGCCGCCCACCGGCTGCGACTCGTCTCCGGCCCCGAGGGCCTGTCGTTCATACTCCTGCTGGTCTGCTCGGTGCTGAAGCGGACCACCAGCTTCGACGCGGTGCCGGTGATGGGCATGGTCCACGGCATGCTCTTCCTCGCCTACGTGGCCTTCCTGGGCCTGGCCTGGCAGAAGCAGAAGTGGTCCGCCAAGCGGGCGCTGCTGCTGCTGGTCCTGTCGGTGCTGCCGACCGGCGGTTTCTTCGCCGAGCGGATGCTGGCCAAGGAGGAGCGCGGCGAGCTCGCGCCCGCCGTCGCCTGAGCGCGCTCCGGTCCCACCATGCGGGCCGTCCGGGAAGCGCCCGGCGGCCCGCCGGTACGGTGAGGACGTGGCCAAACCCCTCTCGCTCGACTTCGACCCGATCGCCCGAGCCGACCAGCTCTGGACCCGCCGCTGGGGCCAGGTGCCGGCGATGGCCGCGATCACCTCGGTCATGCGCGCCCACCAGATCCTGCTGGGCCGGGTGGACGCGGTGGTCAAGCCGTACGGGCTGACCTTCGCCCGCTACGAGGCGCTGGTGCTGCTGACCTTCAGCCGGACCGGCGAGCTCTCGCTCTCCAAGATCGGCGAGCGGCTGATGGTCCACCCGACCAGCGTGACCAACACGGTGGACCGGCTGGAGCGGGCCGGACTGGTCTCCCGGCGGCCCAACCCGCTGGACGGCCGCGGGGTGCTGGCGGCGATCACGCCGCGCGGACGCGAGGTGGTGGAGCAGGCCACCCGCGAGCTGATGGCGATCGAGTTCGGCCTGGAGTCCTACGACGAGGACCAGTGCCGACAGGTGTTCGACCTGCTCAAGCCGCTCCGGGTGGCGGCCGGCGACTTCGCCGAGACCCCCGCCGAAGAGGCCCCGTGAGGGCGGTTACCCTCTAACGAGCCCCCCTGTCGAGCCGAAGGCTGCCCCTCATGAAGCCCACCCCCCTGCTGGCCTGGTACCGGGCCCTGGCCATCGCCACCGGTTGCGCCCTGCTGATCTTCTGCGGCTTCATGATCGCGAAGTACGGCTTCGGCGCCGCCAAGGACGCGACCATGTACGTGGCCATGCTGCACGGCTACCTGTACATCGGGTACTTCATCGTGACCTTCCTGCTCGGCCAGAAGCTCAAGTGGCCGATGGGCCGCCTGCTGTTCACCCTGGCCGCCGGGTGCATCCCGTTCGCCTCGTTCGTCGCGGAGCGCCGGGTGGTCCGCGAGGCCGCCGCGGCCACCACCGCGGCCCCCGCCGAGCAGCCGGTCGGCGTCTGAGCACCCCGACCGACCCCCGACAGGGCCCCCGCCGAGCAGGCGGGGGCCCTGTTGCGTGCGGTCGGGCATCGACAAGTAGTAGGACGTCCGAGTAAATTTCTAGGACGTCCTACTACTTGACCGGAGCGGAGCCCATGGACGCCGACGAGATCGAGCGCGGCAGGCAGCGCTGGCAGCAGCGCTACGACGGCGCGCGCAAGCGCGAGGCCGACTTCACCACGCTCTCGGGCGACGAGGTGGCGCCGGTGTACGGCCCGCCGGCCGGCCAGGAGCAGGAGGGTTTCGAGCGGATCGGCTGGCCGGGGGAGTACCCGTACACCCGCGGCCTGCACCCGACCGGGTACCGCGGCCGGGCCTGGACCATCCGCCAGTTCGCCGGCTTCGGCAACGCCCAGCAGACCAACGAGCGGTACCGGATGATCCTGGAGGCCGGCGGCGGCGGCCTCTCGGTCGCCTTCGACATGCCCACCCTGATGGGGTACGACTCCGACGACGCCCGCTCGCTCGGCGAGGTGGGCCACTGCGGGGTGGCGATCGACTCGGCCGCCGACATGGAGGTGCTGTTCGACTCGATCCCGCTGGGCGACGTCACCACCTCGATGACGATCAGCGGCCCGGCGGTGCCGATCTTCTGCATGTACCTGGTGGCCGCCGAGCGCCAGGGGGTCGACCCGGGCGTGCTCAACGGCACCCTGCAGACCGACATCTTCAAGGAGTACATCGCGCAGAAGGAGTGGCTCTTCGCCCCGGAGCCGCACCTGCGCCTGATCGGCGACCTGATGGAGTACTGCGCCGAGGGCATCCCCGCCTACAAGCCGCTCTCGGTCTCCGGCTACCACATCCGCGAGGCCGGGGCGACGGCCGCCCAGGAGCTCGCCTACACGCTGGCCGACGGCTTCGCCTACGTGGAGCTGGGCCTGTCCCGCGGCATGGACGTGGACGTCTTCGCCCCCGGCCTGTCCTTCTTCTTCGACGCCCACCTGGACTTCTTCGAGGAGATCGCCAAGTTCCGCGCGGCCCGCCGGATCTGGGCCCGGTGGCTGCGCGAGCGGTACGGCGCGAAGACCGAGAAGGCGCAGTGGCTGCGCTTCCACACCCAGACCGCGGGCGTCTCGCTGACCGCCCAGCAGCCCTACAACAACGTGGTGCGCACCGCGGTGGAGGCGCTGGCGGCGGTGCTGGGCGGCACCAACTCGCTGCACACCAACGCGCTGGACGAGACGCTGGCGCTGCCCAGCGAGCAGGCCGCCGAGATCGCCCTGCGCACCCAGCAGGTGCTGATGGAGGAGACCGGGGTGGCCAACGTGGCCGACCCGCTGGGCGGCTCCTGGTACGTGGAGGCGCTGACCGACCGGATCGAGGCCCAGGCCGAGGAGATCTTCGCCAAGATCCTGGCCAAGGGCAGCGCGGACCACCCGATCGGCCCGATGACCGCCGGCATCCTGCGCGGGATCGAGGAGGGCTGGTTCACCGGCGAGATCGCCGAGGCCGCCTTCCAGTACCAGCAGAAGGTGGAGAAGGGCGAGAAGCGGGTCGTCGGCGTCAACTGCTTCCCCAAGTCCGTCACCCCGGAGCTGGAGATCCTGCGGGTCAGCCACGAGGTCGAGCGCGAGCAGGTGCGGGTGCTGACCGAGCGCCGGGCGGCGCGGGACGAGGCGGCGGCGCGGGCCGGGCTGGACGCCATGCTGGCGGCCGCGCGCAGCGGCGCCAACATGATCCCGGCGATGCTGCAGGCGGTCCGCGCGGAGGCCACCCTGGGCGAGATCTGCGACGTGCTGCGCCAGGAGTGGGGCATCTACCGGGAGCCGGCCGGCTTCTGACCCCGTGGCGCCCGCAGGGGCCGTCGGGCAACCGCCCGGCGGCCCCTGCGGCGCGTTCAGCAGGGCCGGGTCAGCCCCGGGTTGAGCAGCAGCGAGGTGAACCGGCTGATCCACTCCGGGCTGGCCGGCTCGCCGCTGACCAGCATCCGGTGCTCCACCGCGCCGGCCACCGTGTCGAAGATGATGTCGATCTCCTCGGCGCGCTCCACCGGGTCGCCCAGCACGGTGATCTCGCCGCGGGCCAGCGCGTTGGCCAGGCCCTGGTGCACCAGGCGCTTCTGCGGGTCGACGATGTGTTCGCGGATCCGGCGGCGCAGTTCGGCGTCCCGGGTGCCCTCCGCGAACAGCGCCAGCAGGCCGGCCTGGCTCTCCGGGCGGGCCAGCAGGTCGGCGAACTGGGTGACCACGCCCTCCATGTCGGCCTGCAGGCTGCCCCGGTCGACCATCTCCAACTGGTCGAAGAGGCTGGCGATGGCGTCGATCACCAGCTCGTTCTTGGACGGCCAGCGGCGGTACAGGGTGGTCTTGGCGACGCCGGCGCGCACCGCGACGTCGCCCATGGTCAGTCCGCCCCAGCCGAGTTCGGCGAGGGCGGCCCGGGTGGCGTCGAGGATCGCCTGGTCCGCGGCGGCGCTGCGCGGCCGCCCTTTGGCGCGCGGTGGGGACGGCTGCGGGGTGAGGGGCACCGCGGCTCCTGACTGTACTGATGAGTAGCTTGGGTGGGGGAGGTTCACGGTAGCGGGAGTTGCCGGGCGCGGAAAGTGGGACACATCACGTCGAGCACGCCTTGAGGGGGGTTGCGTACGGGGGGTGCCCGGCAGATACGCTACGACCTGTAGCGAATAGAGCGACAACCACGCGTCCGTCCTGTGGGAGGGCCGGACGCGCAGCGCGGGTGGGGATCCGCGCGGTCGGACTCGACAGCTGCGCAGGGGCATCCGCGGACTTTCGCCGCGGATGGCGCCCGGCACCGGCGCGGACGGGGGAGGATGGTGCCATGCAGCCACGGAACACGCATCTGAACAGCGCCGCCCTGCGCGGCGCGGTCGACCTCGCCGCGGTGAAGGCGGCCGGGGAGGCCGCACAGAAGGCCGAGCAGGCCCGCGTCGAGCGGGCCCGGCAGGTGGAGGCCGGCGAGGCGGTCGGGCCCGGCTACCAGCTGGTGCTCGACGTCACCGAGGAGACCTTCGAGGAGGAGGTCGTCCAGCGCTCCACCGAGGTTCCGGTGGTGGTGGACTTCTGGGCCGAGTGGTGCGGCCCGTGCAAGCAGCTCAGCCCGATCCTGGAGCGCCTGGCCGAGGAGTACGCCGGCCGGATCGTGCTCGCCAAGATCGACGTGGACGCCAACCAGCTGATCGCCCAGCAGTTCGGCATCCAGGGCATCCCGGCCGTGATGGCGGTGGTCGCCGGCCAGCTGGTGCCGCTCTTCCAGGGGGCCGAGAACGAGGCCAACGTCCGCAAGATCCTGGACCAGCTGATCGCGGTCGCCGAGCAGCGCTTCGGCATCGTGGGCGGCGGGGCCGCCCCGGCGGACGACGCGCCGGTCGCGCCGCGCCGGCCCGAGGACCCGGCGCTGGCCGCCGCGCACGAGGCGCTGGACACCGGTGACCTGCCCGGGGCGATCCAGGCCTACCAGAACGTGCTGGCCGACCAGCCGGGCAACGCCGAGGCCCAGCTCGGCCTGGCCCAGGCCCAGTTGCTGCACCGGGTGGCCGGGTTCGACGTCCAGGCGGTGCGCACCGCGGCGGCCCAGGGGCCGGCGGACGTGCGGGCCCAGCTGGACGCGGCCGACCTGGAGCTGGTCGGCGGCCACGTCGAGGACGCTTTCGGCCGCCTGGTGGACACCGTGGGCCGCACCGCCGGTGCCGACCGGGACGCCGCGCGGCTGCGGCTGCTGGAGCTCTTCGAGGTGATCGGCCCGGACGACCCGCGGGTGGTCGCGGCCCGCACCGCGCTGGCCAGGGTGCTCTTCTGACGGTCGGTCGGCCCGACCCCCGGTGCAATCCGTGGCACGGGGGGTGACCTGCGGTGTCGTCAGTGATAAGGCGACAATCGGGGGACCCCTCCTCGGGTTTATCAAATCTTGACACTACCCCTGCACGGTCACCTCGGGTGACCGTGCAGGGGTGTTTCGTTCCTGTTTCCAGGAGATTTCTCCGGCACGACCTCCGGCGGGCGTCACTCTCCGTATATGGCATGGCTCGGTCATGATCATTGCCGCCGAATGTTGGATTACCCGTCAGTAAGGAACCCCTTGTGCTTCGGCCGGGATTCCAGCACGATCGGCCACGCCCGGTCCCTCACTTCACTCCCCGGCCCTCTGCCGGACACCTGGAGCGCGGGATCCCCACCGGGTGACCGCCGGCCCCAACCGGCGGTTGGAGGGCAGGGGGGTGTCCGCGTCCCACCGCGGTTCCTGTCCTCGCTCCGGTCGCGCGACCCCGCGTGATCGTTTGGTTGTCGCTCGGGGGTGATCGCCGACCACCGGTTCGCCCGGGGCCGGAGGTCGTCGCTACCGAGGACGTAGGTCGTCTCCCATCCCAGGACGGGAACCGCGCACAGCGTGCCGGCCCGACCGGAGATGTACGTCCGAGAAGGAGGACACGCATGTCCAAGACTTACGGCAAGACCCGCTGGAAGCGCTTCGCCCTCGTGATGGTGCCCAGCATCGCCGCCACCGCCGGCATCGGCGTCAGCATCGCGCAGAGCGCGCTGGCCGCCTCGTTCAGCGTCTCCGGTCAGAGCTTCAAGGTCACCACCGACCACCTGACCGGCACCAACTTCGCCCAGTTCGGTTCGGTCGACGTCCAGGCGGACGGCAAGACCCCGCACGTGGTGGCGGTGTCGGCGTTCGACCACGCGACCATCCACAACCTGTGCCAGTCGGTGGTCACCGACCTGACCCCGATCGGCCTCGGCAAGTGGACCCTGGTCCTCAACGCCGGTACCGCGCCGGAGCAGGCGGGCGTCGCCCCCAAGGACGACGCGGGCCAGGTCCAGGCCGACAACCTGCTGATCGACCTGAACCAGCTCAACGCCGACGCGACCTTCCAGAAGATCAACATCGGCCAGGACGCCTCCACCCTGCAGGGCACCGCCACCCAGGGCTGGAAGGACATCCAGGGCCACGGCCTGCCGACCGGTGCGACCGGCTTCGCCCAGTCCGCCCCGCAGGCCGAGCTGTCCAAGGTCCAGCAGACCGCCTGGGCCACCTCGGCCGGCACCTTCAAGCTCCCGGGCCTGAAGCTGAACATCAACCAGGGCACCACCGAGTGCTACTAGTCCGTCCCTGACGGGCCGTCCGACCGGAGCACGGCGCCGGGCGGCACCGAACGGAGCGGACCGAGGCCATCGTGATGGCCCCGGCGGGCAGGGGGCGGCTGATTCGAGCCGTCCCCTGGCCGCACAACCCCGAGCACCAGCCCTCGGACAGACCCCGCGAGGAGTTCCATCGTGACCAGCGCAACTGCCCCCCTCTGGCCCGAAGGCGCCGGCCGGCCCACCCGCGTGTGGCGCCGCTTCCGCGCCTGGCGCCGCAGCCGGCCGTTCTGGGGCGGGCTGCTGGCGGCCTTCGCAGGGGTGCCGATCCTCTACTTCCCGTACGCGCACCTGACCCTGGGCGGGCTCACGGTGGCGATGTCCACCACCGCCGGGGCCGGCTCGCTGATCATCGGCGTGCTGCTGATCGCCCTCGGGATCTCGGCCTGGTTCCAGCCGGCCAGCCGGATCTTCTGCGGCATCGGGGTCACCGTGCTGACCCTGATCTCGATCCCGGTCTCCAATCTGGGCGGCTTCCTGATGGGCCTGATCCCCGGGCTGATCGCGGGCGGGCTGCTGTGCGCCTGGGCCCCGATGGCGCCCGAGCAGGCCGCCGCCTTCGAGGCGAAGCTGGCGGCCGGGCCGCGCCGGATGGAGCACTGGCAGGACACCGCGCCGGCCGAGGCGCAGTCCGCCGAGACCGTCGAGGCCCCGGAGGCCGTCGAGGCCCCCGAGGCCGCGGAAGCCGCCGCGGAGCCGGCCGAGTCCGCTGCGGAGGCG
>NZ_JBHYKG010000175.1:0-17595 GCF_042741245.1 Kitasatospora sp. NPDC058965 | reverse complement strand
ACCGCTCGGGCGGCCGCCGCGTTCCCCCCGCTCTCCCACTCCCCTGCTCCCCCGACCCGGGGACGCGGTACGTCACCGGGCGATGACTCTGCGCGGATTGCCCATCGTTTTCAGCCACCGAGCGTCCGCCACTTCGCACACTCCGTGCCTTCCGACCGTTCCGGGAAATCGCCCGCCGGGGGCCATTTCCCGGCCTCCGGCCCGTGCCACCACCAGGGCTTGTGGGACCGCTGGTGTGACCGGCCGGGTGGCTGGGAATTACCTGGCGGTTCGTGGACTTCTGGATTGACAGCAACGCCAGGGCGTCGGTGGCTCGGGCGTGCCCGCTGGGAGAGGACAACGCCATGGGAACGCCCGTCGACCTGCTCGTCGACCTGCTGGATCTGGAGCAGATCGAGCTCAACATCTTCCGCGGCCGCAGCCCCGAGGAGTCGCTGCAGCGCACCTTCGGCGGCCAGGTCGCGGGTCAGGCCCTGGTCGCCGCCGGCCGCACGGTGGACGGCGACCGCCCCGTCCACTCCCTGCACGCCTACTTCCTGCGCCCCGGTGTCCCCGGGGTGCCGATCGTCTACCAGGTGGACCGGATCCGGGACGGCCGCTCCTTCACCACCCGCCGGGTGCTCGCCATCCAGGGCGGGCGCAGCATCTTCGCGCTGACCGCCGACTTCCACCGCCCGGAGCCCGGCGGCATCGAGCACCAGGAGCCGATGCCGCAGGTCCCGGCGCCCGAGGAGCTGCCCAGCGCCCTGGAGGAGGTCGGCAACCGCCTCGGCGAGCTGCCGCCGTTCATCAGCCACCGCCAGCCGTTCGACATCCGCTACGTCGAGCGGCTCCGCTGGACCGAGGACGAACTGGTCGACGTCCAGCCGCGCAGCGGTGTCTGGCTGCGGACCAACGGCGCACTGCCGGACAACCCGCTGATCCACGTCTGCGCACTCACCTACGCCAGCGACATGACGCTGCTGGACTCGGTCCGCGCCCCCGTCGAGCCGCTCTGGGGCCGGCGCAACTTCGACATGGCGTCGCTGGACCACGCGATGTGGTTCCACCGCCCGTTCCGCACCGACGAGTGGCTGCTCTACCAGCAGGAGTCACCGATCGCGCACGGCGCCCGCGGCCTGGCCCGGGGCCAGATCTTCGACCGCAGCGGCCAGTTGGTCGTCTCGGTGATGCAGGAGGGCCTGTTCCGCCCGCTGCGCGCCGACTGAGCCGCCCCGTCCGTTCCCGCCCTTCTCCCTCTCTCCCTACCCCTCTCCCTCTCCGCTGTCTCCTTCCCGTCCCCACCCTCTGAGGAGCTACCGGCCATGACCGTCGACGCCGAGGAATGGAAGCGCTGGACCGACGCCCGCACCGCGAAGGTGAGCGCCCCGCACGGCGTGCTCGCCCTGACCGGTACGCACTGGCTGGCGGACGACCCGGTGGAGATCCCCGGGCTGCCCGGCCGCTGGTCCGCCGCCGGTCCCCTCGCCCGGGTGACGGCGGCGGCCGCCGACGGCCTGCGGGTCGGCGAGGCCGTGGTCGACGGCGAGGCCACCCTGCACCCCGACACCGACCCCGCCGCCCAGGTCGTCCGCTACCAGGACGTCCTGGCCGTCCCGATCGAGCGCGACGGCGAGCTGGCCGTCCGGGTCTTCGACCCGGCCGCCGAGACCAGGCGGAGCTTCGCCGGCATCACCGTCTTCCCCTACGCGCCGGAGTGGTCGGTCCCGGCCGTCTTCACCCCGTTCGAGGCCGGCGAGCAGTCCGTCACCGTGCCCAACGCCGACGGCCGGGAGCGCCCGCTCGCGGTCACCGGCCAGATCGCCTTCCACCTCGCGGGCGAGCCCTACACCCTCACCGTGAGCACCGGCGGCGCCGGCCTGAGCGGCGTGATCGCCGACGCGACCAGCGGCGGGGAGACCTACCGGTTCCGCTTCGTCGCGCTGCCCGCGCCGGACCCCGACGGCCGCACGGTGCTCGACCTGAACCGCGCCTTCCTGCCCCCCTGCGCCTTCGTCGACCACTTCATCTGCCCGTTCCCACCGCCGGGCAACCGGCTGCCGATCGCGGTCCGGGCGGGCGAGAAGGCCGTGCTGCGCACCTGAGGGCACCCCGGGTGCGGGCGGCACAGGTGCAGGGGTGAGCATTGGTCGCTATGTCGACCAATCATCCCACCACTGCCGCCCCGGGCCGGCCGCCGAGCCCCGGCCCGCGCCGCCTGACCCGGGTGCTGGCCGACCTCACTCCGCTGCGCACCAGCCCCGACTACCGGCGGATCTGGTTCGGCCAGTCGGTCTCCTCGATCGGCCAGCAGATGACCGCCGTCGCGGTCGCCGTGCAGGTCTACGCCCTCACCCGGTCCAGCTTCGCCACCGGCCTGGTCGGACTCTGCTCGCTGCTCCCGCTGGTCGGCTTCGGTCTCTACGGCGGAGCCGTCGCCGACCGGGTGGACCGCCGCAAGCTCGGCCTGATCGGCGCCGCCGGCCTGGCCGCCGTCTCGGCCGTGCTCGCCGTCCAGGCGCTGCTCGGCCTGCACCAGGTGGCCGTGCTCTACGCGGCGGTCGCACTGCAGGGCGGGTTCTTCGCCGTCTCCTCCCCGGCCCGCTCCTCGATGATCCCGCGCCTGATACCGCCCGAGCAGCTGCCGGCCGCCAACGCGCTCAACACCATCAGCATGAACCTCGGCATGACGGTGGGTCCGATGCTCGGCGGCCTGCTGATCGGCACCTACGGCAGCCAGGCGGCCTACCTGGTCGACACCGTCGCCTTCGCCGCCGTCCTCTACGCGATGTGGCGCCTGCCCGCCATGCTCCCCGGCAACGGCACCACCGCCCCCGCGGCCCGCGCCTCGGTCCTGGACGGCCTGCGCTTCCTGCGCGAGCAGCCCAACCTGCGCACCAGCTTCCTGGCCGACCTCGCCGCGATGATCTTCGGCCTCCCCCGCTCCCTCTTCCCCGCCCTCGCCGTCGGCTTCTACGGCGGCGGCGCCGGCACCGTCGGCCTGCTGGTCGCCGCCCCCGCCGTCGGCGCCCTGACCGGCGCCCTCTTCAGCGGCTGGATCTCCCGCGTGCACCGCCACGGCCTGGCCGTCCTGGCCGCCGTCGCCGCCTGGGGCCTGTCCATCGCCGCCTTCGGCCTCACCGCCCACCACCTCTGGATCGGCCTGCTCCTGCTCGCCGTGGCCGGCTGCGCGGACACCGTGAGCATGATCTTCCGCAACACGATGATGCAGGTCGCGGCCCCCGACGAGATGCGCGGCCGCCTCCAGGGCATCTTCATCGTCGTGGTCGCCGGCGGCCCCCGCCTCGGCGACTTCGAGTCCGGCACCGTCGCCGCCCTCACCACCCCCACCCTCTCCGTCATCACCGGCGGCCTCGCCTGCATCGCCGCCGTCCTCCTCCTCGCCGCCCGCCGCCCCGCCTTCCTCCGCTACGACAACCGCCACCCCACCCCGTGACCTGCACCGAAACCTGGCAGCGAGCACCCCCCACCGTGCTGTATTGTTTTCCACGTCACCGGGACACCGGAGACAGGTCGAGAAGCCGAACCGGCGAAGAACCGGCGAAGCAGCGAGACCACGGGACGTGGCGCAGCTTGGTAGCGCACTTGACTGGGGGTCAAGGGGTCGCAGGTTCAAATCCTGTCGTCCCGACAGCGATGTCGGAGCCCCGCTGACTGGACGAAGGTCCAGACCAGCGGGGCTTTTGCCGTTCCTGAGGGCCGGTCAGCGCACGAGCCGGAGGTGCGGGACCAGGCACCTTCTGCGGGACCCCGCTCAGGTGCACGCTCAGCGCCTGGCCGGCCTCCTCGATCGCCCGCCGGTCCGGGTGCAGGCACCGCTGCGTGGTCGAAAGCGAGCCGTGTCCCGCGATCGGGGCCGAGGTCCCGAGGTGCTCGTCGACAGGCTCCCGGCGAAGAGTGGGCTCGACCCCCGAGGCGGACCCTCTCCTGCGCTTCAGGTCACGCGTGTGCCGTCCACACTGACAGGCGGCTTCCCGCGCCGCACGGATCGGGCGTTGCTCAGCGGTGCCGCCCGCCCCTCCCGGCGCGCGTGGCCGGGCGTGGCGGTCCGGGAACGGCCGCACCCGGGCGCGGGGGCCGGGCCAGGGCCGCGATCAGCAGGGTGACGAGTACCTCGGCGACGGCGAGTGGCAGACCGTAGGCGAAGTGCTTGGCGTCCACCATCCAACTGGTGCCGAGGGCCGTAGTCGCCATCAGGGCGGGCAGTACCGGGCGTCGGCCGGCTCGGACGTCGCCGCGGCGGACGCCGGCGGTCATCAGCGCTGCGGCCACCGTGGCCACCACCGCGAAGCCGACCGCCAGCAGGTCAAGGCCGCCCAAGCCGAAGACGGTGCCGAGCAGTGCACCGGCAACTGCGACACCGATCGCGTTGCTCGCCAACCGGCCGGACGGCGAGGGTGACGGGGACAGCGGAGGCGAACTGCCCAGGACCGGGCGGGCGGACGCGCGGGCAACGACTGCGGCAGGAGCCGGACCAGGGGGAACGGACCGCGGTGCTGCCTGGCCGGGCACGGCAGCGGCCCGCGCTGCCGGGGCCGGCGCCTGCGCGGGTGCCTGCGCGGGTGCCTGTGCGGGTGCCGAAGGCACCGGGGCCACCCGGGTCGCCCTCACGGTGCCCGGCACCGTGGGCTCCGCGACGGCGCCGGGCCTCTGACGGACCGCCAGCCGGGCAGCCGCCTGCTCCACGGTCAGCCGCTGCAGTGGATCCTTCGCCAGCAGCCCCAGGACCAGCGGCCCAAGGGATCCCGAACGCACCGGCGGTGCGGGTTCGTTGAAGAGCACGGCGGTCAGCACCTCGGCCGGGTTGCCGCGGCCGAACGGCGGGCGGCCCTCCAGTGCGCAGTAGAGCGTGGCACCGAGCGAGAAGAGGTCTCCGGCGGGGCCGGCCGGCTCACCGCGGGCCCGCTCGGGAGCGATGTACTCGATCGAGCCGATGAACGCCCCGGTGGCGGTGAGCGCGGTGTCGGCTACCTGCACCGCGATCCCGAAATCGGTGAGCACCACCCTCCCGGTGTCGGTGATCAGTACGTTGGCGGGCTTCACGTCACGGTGTGTGATGCCGGCGGCGTGCGCCGCTCCGAGCGCCTCCAGCAGGGCGGCGGCGATCTCGGCCACGCGGGGCAGCGGAAGGGGACCCTGCTCGGCGATGAGCTGGGCCAGGTCGCGGACCTTGAGCAATTCCATGACGATCCACGGGGCGTCGCCGTCCGTCACGATGTCGTGGATGGTGATGATGTTGGGATGGTCACGCAGCCGAGCCGCGTTGCGCGCTTCGCGCTGGGCCCGCACCACCCGCTCCTGCTGCTCGGCGACGGGCAGCCCCGGCGGCAGCACCACCTCCTTGACCGCCACCTCGCAGTACAGCACTTCGTCCCGGGCCCGCCAGACCCGGCCCATTCCGCCCTCGCCGAGAGTCGAATGCAGCCGGTACCGCCCCCCGATCAACTGCCCAGCCCGCCCGCCGTCCACCAGCCGCGCCCCGTCCCCTCAAGTGTCTGAGCGGCCGTCAATCTACCGTTCCGGCAGGCCGGAGCACGACCTGCGCGCAGTCGCTGACCCGGAACGGACCGGCCGCCTCCCCCACCAGTAGCCCGGACGGCGAAGGAGGCCACCTGATGCGCCGGTGCCGCTACCGCGGGTTTCGCAGGACCCACGTCCAGCACGTCTTGACCGCCATAGCCGTCAGCTTCAAACGCCTCACCGTGGTCAACCGGGCTCGGCACAGGGCCTGAACCGCCGTCAGCGTGGGCCGCGGGGGCGGACGGAGAATGCCGTGCCGGCCCACATCGTCGGGTCGGAGGGCTCGGTCGGCAGTGTCGGCAGGGCGTGGGCGGTGTGGCCGTCGATGGGGTCGCAGGCGGCGAACGGGCCGTCGTCGGCGTCCATCAGGGCGGCCAGGTGCGGGTCGGCGTGGTAGAGCCACCACGTGGACATGCCCAGGGCCGAGTCCAGGCGCAGGTGCTCCCAGGAGCGCCAGATGGCGTCCAGGCGGGAGAGCGCCTCGGGGTGCCTCCACCACGCGGGGCACCAGGTGCGGCGCTGGCCGTCGAGGCGGCGGCGGATCAGCTGGCTGAGGTGGTCGACCACGAACTCGTCCAGGTCGGCGAAGTAGAACGGCTCCTCGTCCGGCTGCACCTCGGGGGCGGGCTCCGTCATCGCGTTCCTCCTGCGCCTGCTGCCAGCGACTCCCGGACGTCCTCGGCGTGCGGGCCCTCCCACCAGGGGACCGCGCGGGCGAGCACCGGGCGGCTGCCGGAGGGCAGCACCAGGACCTGGCCGGGCGGGAGGGCGGCCAGCTCGGCGACGTCCAGCAGCGGGAGGCGGACCTCGTTGCGGGTGACGGTGCGGGCCCCGGCGGTGCCGGGCTGCGAGAGGTGGCCGACCTGGAACTGGGCCGCGGTGCGCTCCCCGGCCAGTTCGGAGAGCATCCGGAGGAATCCGGGCTCGGCGACGCCGCCGCCGTAGACCCGCACGGTCGCCGCCGACCACAGCTTGCGCATCCCCGTCGCGCCCCACGCCTCCTCGCCCTGCGACCAGGACTGGAGCAGCGTCAGCAGGCAGATGCCGCGCGAGCCGTAGTGCGAGTACAGGTCCGGCAGGTGGCGCCAGCGACAGACGTTGGCGGCTTCGTCCAGGACACCGAGCAGCGGCGTGGCGAGCCGGCCGAGCGGCGCACGGGCGGCGCGCCGCTCGGCGGTCTCCAGGGCGGCCACGGTCAGGGCGGTGACCAGCGGACCCGCCGGGTCGGCGCCCTCGCGGGAGACGGAGAACAGGGTGCCGCCCGCGTCGAGGAGTTCGTCGAGGTCCAGGCGCGGACGGCCGCCGCCGGGGGTGACCCAGGCGGCGGCGCGGGCGCCGGTCAGGCAGGCGGTGTGCGTCATCGCGGTGCCGTAAATGCCGAGGCGCTGCTTCTCCGGTGCGTACAGCGCGGAGGCCAGGCTCTCCGCGGCGCGGTCCTCGCCGGCCTCGCGCAGGATCCGCAGCGGGGTGTCGTCCTTGGGGCGGGACAGCCAGCTGCGCACCCGGATGATCGGGGAGTCGGAGACCGCGGCAGCCAGCAGCATACAAGCCGTCAGCTCCTCGCCGGCCGGGTCGAAGAAGGCGTCCCGGCGAGCGTTGGCGGTTCGGACGCCGTCCGCGAACACCTGCGCCAGGGTACGGGCAGCGACCAGGTCGCCGGCCGCGTCCAACGGGTTCCACCACCAGGCGGGCGGCTCACCGATCAGGTCCTGCGGGTCGAACACCCTCACCGGACCGCGGCGTTCGCGGATCGTCCGGGTGGCGTCCACCAGGTCGCGCTTGTTCGACGTGGCCAGCACGGCGCCCGGCGCGTCCAGCACCGCCGGGATCGCCCGGGTGGTGGTCTTGCCCGTCCGCGGACCCCACACGTCGATCTGGAGGTCCTCGTAACTGCCGTACAGCGGGCGGCCGGTAGCCAGCTCCTCGGCGATCCGCACGCCCGGCGGGGCGGCCTCGGGCAGCACGGCGCCGAGCCGGTGGGCGATCGCCGCGGCGCGCTCGGACGACAGGCGCTCCAGGTCCGCCAGCGGCGTCATCAGCCGGGCCAGGGTGGCCAGCGGGACAGGCCCGGAGCGGCGGGCCTGCGCCCGGGCGACCGCCGCGGCGAGCACCGCGCCGAGATCCAGCGCGGCCTGGTCCGGCTCCGCGTCGACGAGCGGCGCGGGCGGGCCCAGCAGGCCCGACAGACCGTCCCACCGCCCGGCCGGTTCGGTGGACAGGGCGTCGACGGGCGTGTCCGCCGCGGCCACCAGCAGGTCGGCGGCGGACTGCACGCTGTCCAGCAAGTCCCACACCGCCGCCTCGAAGTCGGCGTCGTCACCCCGGGCCATCGCGTCCCGTAGTCGGCGCACTCTCTCCAGCATCCGCGATTCCCCCGAATCCCCTACCTGCCTGCACCCGTTGGGCGACGCCGTCACCAGGTGGGATGTCCCTCGCCCGGTGAACGGTTCCAGTATCGCGTGCCGATCGGTCGAGCTGTCCGTGCGGGTCGCCGCCCACGGACTGTCGGCACACCGCCCCCCGGTAGCGGCAGGCCACCGGGTTGCCGCAGGAAACCGGCACGCTCGGTTGATCATGAGAGCATGCCTCCGTCTTTGCACAGTGGGGAGCACCATGGACGACGTGTTCGACACGACCGGGCGGCCGCCTGCGGGCTGGATGCACGCGATCTTCCGTGACGGGCCCTTCTCCGACGACGTGGGACGGTGTGTGCCCGGGCCTCACCCGCCGGCCCGGATCGAGGTCGGTCCCGACAAGGGCGGCCCGTTCGTCTATCGACTGGCGACAGTGGGGTCCTGGTCCGACCCGCTCGACCCCGTCGCGCTCTACAACGCGTCGGGCACCATGGTTCCGGCGCCCATCGACCCAGCGTTGGAGCAGGTCCTTCGGGACCGCGGTCACTGGCCGCCACCCGGCTATTAGCTCCGCTGCCGAGCGGGACCGGTACGGGACCGAACGCTGGCGCGGCGCCGGGCAACGCCCGGCCGGCTACGCGCCCCGACCTGCACCCGAACGCCTCTCACCTGCCGGGCCCGGCGGGCGTACCGCCGCCGCCGTCGCCCCCGGCCCGGGTTCCCGCCCCGAACGGCCAGGACTCGATGTCGCGGTAGCGGATCGGGCCGGGGCCGCGGCCGACGTTGCTGCCGACCAGGTGGAGGCGGACGGTCCACCACGGGCGGCCGACGAAGTGGGCGAGCGCGGCGGCGGTCTCGGGGACGCTGGTGGGGTCGTCGCGGCGGGCGCGGGCCAGGGTCAGGTGGGGGCGCAGGACGCGGTCCGGGAAGTCGATGCCGCAGGACCTGACCAGCTGCCGGACGTCGGTGGCGAGCGCGTGCAGGCCGGCCAGGTCGCCGTCGATGCCGCTCCACAGCAGCCGCCCGTCGAAGTGGTCGCCGCCGCGCAGGCCGAGCTGCAGGGCGGGGTGCGACGCCGCCGCGCCGGCCACCGTCGAACGCAGCAACGGGACGGCGGTGGCGGGGAGTTCGCCGAGGAACGCCAGGGTGATGTGCCAGTCCTCGATCCGGTTCCAGCGCAGCTGCGGGTACCGGGCACAGGCGGGCTGCAGGGCGCGGGCCAGCTCGTCCTTGGCGTCGTCGGGCGGAGCGAGCGCCACGAAGACGCGCAGGGTCGAGGGCTCGGGGGGAACGTCCACCAGGGATTTCTAGCACCCCGCCCGGCGAAGGGCGGGGTCACCCGGTCAGTGCAGCTCGGGCTCGGTCTTCGCGCGGATCTCGTCCTCGCTGACGCCCGGGGCGAGCTCCACCAGGGAGAGGATGCGGTCCCCGGAGGTGCCGGCGACCGCGCTGCGCCCGGTCGCCGGGTCCAGCACGTCGATCACGCCCAGGTCGGTGATGATGCGCTGGACCACACCGCGGCCGGTGTGCGGCAGCGAGCACTCCCGCACGATCTTGAAGGCGCCGTCCCTGGCCACGTGCTCCATCAGCACGACGACCCGCTTGGCGCCGTGGACCAGGTCCATCGCGCCGCCCATCCCCTTGACCATCTTCCCGGGGATCATCCAGTTCGCGATGTCGCCGCGGGCCGACACCTGCATCGCACCGAGGACCGCCACGTCGATCTTGCCGCCGCGGATCATCCCGAAGGAGGCGGCCGAATCGAAGTAGGACGCACCGCGGTTGACGGTCACCGTCTCCTTGCCGGCGTTGACCAGGTCCGGGTCGACCGCCTCGGCCGACGGGTAGGGGCCGACGCCGAGGATGCCGTTCTCCGAGTGCAGCACCACCTCCAGGCCGGCCGGCACGTAGTTGGGCACCAGGGTCGGCAGGCCGATGCCGAGGTTGACGTAGGAGCCGCCGGGCAGCTCCGCGGCCGCCCGGGCGGCCATCTGCTCACGGGTCCAGCTCACCGCACGGTCCTCTTCTCGATCTGCTTCGCCGCTGCCTGCTCTCCGGTGAGCGCCACGACGCGCTGCACGTGGATGCCGGGGGTGTGGATCAGGTCGGGGTCGAGCTCGCCCGGCTCGACCAGCTCCTCCACCTCGGCGATGGTGATCCGGCTGCACATGGCGGCGAGCGGGTTGAAGTTCCGCGCCGAGGCCCGGAAGACGAGGTTGCCGTGCCGGTCCCCCTTCCAGGCCCGCACCAGGCCGAAGTCCGCGGTGATCGCCTCCTCCAGGACGTACTCGCGACCGGCGAAGGAGCGCACCTCCTTCGCGGGCGAGGCGACGGCCACCCGGCCGTCGGCGTCGTACCGCCACGGCAGTCCGCCGTCGGCCACCTGGGTGCCGACGCCGGTGGCGGTGTAGAAGGCCGGGATACCCGATCCGCCGGCCCGCATCCGCTCGGCGAGCGTGCCCTGCGGGGTGAGTTCGACCTCCAGCTCGCCCGCCAGGTACTGGCGCGCGAACTCCTTGTTCTCACCGACGTACGAGCCGACCACGCGGCGCACCCGCCGGTCCTGCAGGAGCGGCCCGAGTCCCCAGTCGTCCGTCCCGCAGTTGTTCGAGACGACGGCGAGGTCGCCGGCACCGTGCTCCAGGAGCGCCTGGATCAGTACCGCCGGGATGCCGCACAGGCCGAAGCCACCCACCGCGAGCGTCACCCCTGACGGGATGTCCGCCACGGCGTCCGCTGCCGTTTCCACTGTCTTGTCCACGCGGCGATTCAAGGCAGCGCGGCCCGGGCGGTCAACCATCGAACGGCGATCGGGCTGTTTTCAGTCGCCCTGCGGACGCATCCCTCGCCTATCGTTCATCCAGTGAACACGCCACTGGATGTCCTCGGGCGCTGCAGCGCCGTGCTGCGGGCCCTCTCCGCCCGGGAGCCGGGCGGGGCGACGACCACCCGGGCCGCGGCCGACACCGGTCTGCCCCGGCCCACGGTGCACCGGCTGCTGGTCGGGCTGGAGCGGGAGGGACTGGTCGAGCGGCTCCCGGGGTCGGCGCACTGGGTGCTCGGGGCCGAGCTGTACCTGCTGGGCCGGACGGCCTCGGCCCGCTACGACGTGACGGTGTACGCCCGGCCGTACGTGCAGCAGTTGGCCCGGCTCACCGGCGAGAGCGCGTTCTTCTCGGCCAGGCAGGGGGACGAGACGGTCTGCCTGATCCGCGAGGACGGCAGCTTCCCGATCCGGTCCCACGTGCTGTACGAGGGGATCCGGCTGCCGCTCGGGGTCGCCTCCGCGGGGCTCGCGATCCTGGCGCACCTGCCGGAGCGGGACACGGAGCACTTCCTCTCGCGCACCGAGCTGACCTCCGCGTTCGGCTCGGCGCACGCCCAGGAGCAGCTCCGCGAGCGCCTCGCCGACACCCGCCGACGCGGCTGGGCGCTCAACGCGGGGCACATCGTCGAGGGCAGCTGGGGGATGGGGGCGGCGGTTTTCGACTCGCACGACCGGCCGGGGTGGGCGCTCAGCCTGACCGGCGTGGAGCAGCGGTTCAGCGGCGAGCGCCAGGACGAGTACGGCCGGCTGCTGCTGGAGGCGGCGCACCAGCTGAGCCAGGCGATCAGGCAGCGGGGCGAGTGACCCGGCCACGGGGCCGCCCGCACCCCGGGGGCGGCCACCCCGACGGCCACCCCCGCACCGGCCCGAGGTGACAACCTCGGTGGCTCGCCCCGATTACTGGGCAATCTGTCCAGTTCCACGGCCGTCCAGCTGTGCAGGTTGAGCATGCTGCCCAGCGCCTGACCGAACGCTTGCACACCCCCGGGTCGGTGCGGTGTCCTCTGCCTCGAACGCCACAGGTGCCCAGGTGCTCAGGTGCCCAGTCAAGGAGGACGCAGCATGACCGTTCAGGACACCCTCACCAGCCAGGAACGCCTCGCCGAGCTGGATCTCCACCAGCTCCGGCAGCTGGTCGGCCTCGTCGAGTACGACGGCGAGCGCGACCCCTTCCCGGTGACCGGCTGGGACGCCGTGGTCTGGTCGGTCGGCAACGCCACCCAGGCCTCGGTGTTCTTCCAGGCCGTCTTCGGCATGGAGCTCGTCGCCTACTCCGGCCCGACCACCGGCAACCGCGACCACCACGCCTACGTGCTGCGCTCGGGTGCGGCCCGCTTCGTCGTCAAGGGCGGCGTCGACCCGGACAGCGAGCTGCTGGACCACCACCGCCGCCACGGCGACGGGGTGGTCGACATCGCCCTCGAGGTGCCGGACGTGGACAAGTGCATCGAGCACGCCCGCACCACCGGTGCGACCGTCCTGGTCGAGCCGCACGACGTCACCGACGAGCACGGCACCGTGCGCATCGCCGCGATCGCCACCTACGGCGAGACCCGGCACACCCTGGTCGACCGCTCCCGCTACTCCGGCCCCTACCTGCCGGGGTACGTGGCGCGCAGCGGCGGTTGGGTCAAGCCGGCGGGCGAGCCCAAGCGCCTCTTCCAGGCCCTGGACCACGTCGTGGGCAACGTCGAACTCGGCCGCATGGACGAGTGGGTGGACTTCTACAACCGCGTCATGGGCTTCACCAACATGGCCGAGTTCGTGGGCGACGACATCGCCACCGAGTACTCCGCGCTGATGAGCAAGGTGGTGGCCAACGGCAACCACCGGGTCAAGTTCCCGCTCAACGAGCCGGCCGTGGCGAAGAAGCGCTCGCAGATCGACGAGTACCTGGACTTCTACCGGGCCCCCGGCGTCCAGCACCTGGCCCTGGCCACCAACGACATCCTCACCACGGTGGACGTGCTGCGGTCCAAGGGCGTGGAGTTCCTGGACACGCCGGAGACCTACTACACCGACCCCGCGCTGCGCGCCCGGATCGGCGAGGTCCGCGTCCCCATCGAGGAGTTGGCCTCCCGCGGCATCCTGGTCGACCGCGACGAGGACGGCTACCTGCTGCAGATCTTCACCAAGCCGATCGGCGACCGCCCGACCGTGTTCTTCGAACTGATCGAGCGCCACGGCTCGCTGGGCTTCGGCAAGGGCAACTTCCAGGCGCTGTTCGAGGCGATCGAGCGCGAGCAGGCCAAGCGCGGCAACTTCTAGGCCCGGCACCACCGGATCCAGAAGGTGCCGGGCCCGGCAACCACCGGGCCCGGCACCTTCTGGGTCCTGCCACCACCGGGCCCGGCGAGCACCGGGCCCGGCACCTTCCAGGCCGTCCAGGAGAGGCCCGACATGCCGTACTACCGCCGGGTGGGCCACGTCCCGCCCAAGCGCCACACCCAGCACCGCCGTCCGGACGGCGGGCTGTACTACGAGGAGCTGGTCGGGGAGGAGGGCTTCTCCTCCGACTCCTCGCTGCTCTACCACGAGGGGATCCCCTCCGCACTGGTCGCCGCCTCCGAGTGGGAACTCCCGGACCAGCGCACCGTGCCCAACACCCCGCTGCTGCCGCGCCACTTCCGCCTGCACGAGCTGTTCGGCGGCGAGCCCGGCGCCGCGGTGGACGTGGTCACCGGCCGCCGGCTGATCCTCGGCAACGCCGACGTGCGGCTGTCCTACGTGCTGGCCGACGCGGCAAGTCCGCTGTACCGCAACGCCGTCGGCGACGAGTGCGTCTACGTCGAGGCCGGCGGCGGCACCGTGGAGACCACCTTCGGTGTGCTGCCGGTCCGCGCCGGGGACTACGTGGTGCTGCCGCGCGGGACCACGCACCGCTGGGTGCCGGATGCCGACGCGCCGCTGCGCGCCTACGTGATCGAGGCGGACGGCCACATCGCCCCGCCCAAGCGCTACCTGTCCCGTTACGGGCAGTTGCTGGAGCACGCGCCGTACTGCGAGCGGGACCTGCACGGCCCGGCCGAGCCGCTGGTCGTCACCGGCGGCGAGACCGAGGTGTACGTCCGGCACCGCGGCGCGGGGGCGGGCGGGCAGGCGGGCACCGTGCACGTCCAGCAGCGCCACCCCTTCGACGTGGTGGGCTGGGACGGCTGCCTGTACCCGTACACCTTCAACATCGCCGACTTCGAGCCGGTCACCGGCCGGGTGCACCAGCCGCCGCCGGTCCACCAGGTGTTCGAGGGCAACAACTTCGTGATCTGCAACTTCGTTCCGCGCAAGGTGGATTACCACCCGCTCTCGGTCCCGGTGCCGTACTACCACGCGAACGTGGACTCGGACGAGGTCATGTTCTACTGCGGCGGCAACTACGAGGCGCGCCGGGGCTCCGGCATCGGGCAGGGGTCGCTCGGTCTGCACCCGGGCGGGCATTCGCACGGTCCGCAGCCGGGCGCCTACGAGCGCTCGATCGGGGTCGAGTTCTTCGACGAGCTCGCGGTGATGGTCGACACCTTCCGCCCGCTCGGACTCGGCGTCGCCGGCCAGGCCTCGGAGGACCCGGCCTACGCCTGGACCTGGGCCCGCCAGAACGGCGGCGCGCAGTGACCGCCCGGCTCGACGCCGCCGTGGGCGCGGCACTGGAGAGCGCCTTCCACGGGCTGCTCGACGACGCGGCCGTCTTCCCGCCCGGTGAGCTGCCGCTGCCGCAGGCGGTGCCGGCCCACCAGCGGCACCGCTCGGCCTGGTACGCGCCGTTCGTCGGCTCGTTCGTCTGCCCGGCCGCGCGGGCCACCGAGGTGGACGCCGCGCTGGAGCTGAGCCTCACGCTGCCGGACGGACCGGCCGGCCTGTCCGGCGTGCTGGACGCCCTGGGGCGGGGGCCGTTCGGCCGCCCGGTGGCCGTCGAGGTCGCGCTGCCGTCGGCGGTCCCGGTCGCCGAGGCGGTCGCGGTGCTGGACGCGCAGCTGCCCGACGGGGTCACCGGCTTCGTCGAAGTCCCGCGCGACGACCGGCAGTCGGCGGTCCTCGACGCCCTCGCCGGCACCCGGCACCGGGCCAAGTTCCGCACCGGCGGGCTGGTCCCGCAGGCGCACCCGGACGAGGCCGAGCTGGCCGCCTCCGTGCTCGCCGCCGTCCGGCGCGAGCTGCCGTTCAAGTGCACGGCGGGGCTGCACCACGCCGTCCGGCACACCGACGGGGCGCTGGAGCAGCACGGCTTCCTCAACCTGCTGCTGGCCACGGCCGCCGCACTGCAGGGTGCGGGGGAGGCGGAGTTGGCGGCGGTCCTCGCCGAGCGGGATCCGCAGCAGGTGGCCCGGCAGGTCGTCGCGGCCACCGAGGACGGCCGACTCGTGCGGGCCCGCACCCGCTTCCTGTCCTTCGGGACGTGCAGCATCACCGATCCGATCACCGACCTGACCGCTCTCGGTCTGGTGCGCCGCCCGCAGGAGGCTGACGCATGACCTGGCTCGACGTTCCGCAGGACTCCCCGTTCGGCGTGACGAACCTGCCCTACGGGGTGTTCTCGACCCCGGACACCGAGCCGCGGGTGGGCGTCCGGATCGGCGACCGGGTCCTCGACCTGGCCGCCGTGCTGGACGACCCGGTCTTCGCCGCGCCCGCCCTCAACGCCTTCCTGGCGCAGGGCCGCGCGCGGTGGGACGAGGTCCGGGCCCGGATCACCGACCTGCTCACCGACGAGCGGTGGCGCGCGACGGTCGAGCCCGCCCTGGTGGCACTCGACCTGGTCCGCCTCCACCTGCCGTTCGCCGTGGGCGACTACGTGGACTTCTACGCGAGCGAGCACCACGCGAGCAACATCGGCCGGATGTTCCGGCCCGGTTCGGACCCGCTCACCCCCAACTGGAAGCACCTGCCCATCGGTTACCACGGCCGCTCCGGCACCGTGGTGGTCTCGGGCACCCCGGTGGAGCGGCCGAACGGGCAGCGCAAGGCACCCGCCGACGCGCTCCCCTCCTTCGGGCCGTGCGCGCGCCTGGACATCGAGGCCGAGGTCGGCTTCGTCGTCGGCACCGGCACCGAGCGCGGCCGGCCGGTCGCCCCGGCGGACTTCGCCGAGCACGTCTTCGGCGTCTGCCTGGTCAACGACTGGTCCGCGCGGGACCTCCAGGCCTGGGAGTACGTGCCGCTCGGCCCCTTCCTCGGCAAGTCCTTCGCCACCTCGGTGTCCGCCTGGATCGTCCCGCTCGCCGCACTGGAGCAGGCCCGGACCGCCCCGCCGGCCCAGGACCCGGAGCCGCTCCCGTACTTGACGGGTGGTCAGCCATGGGGACTGGAGCTGGAGTTGGAGGTCCTGCTGAACGGGCACCCGGTCTCCCGCCCGCCCTACGCGTCGATGTACTGGACCCCGGCGCAGATGCTGGCCCACATGACGGTCAACGGCGCGTCGGTGCGGCCCGGCGACCTCTTCGCCTCCGGCACGGTCAGCGGCCCCGAACGGGACCAGCGCGGCTCGCTGATGGAGCTCAGCTGGGGCGGCCAGGAGCCCCTCGTCCTGCCGGACGGCTCGGTCCGGACCTTCCTGGAGGACGGCGACGAGGTCGTCATCCGCGCCACCGCCCCCGGGCCGAACGGCACCCGGATCGGCCTCGGCGAGGTCGCGGGCCGCGTCCTGCCCGCATCCACCCACCCCCACTTCTCCGAGGAACAGTCGTGAAGGACCAGTTGGCCGCGTTCGAAGCGAAGGCCCCGCAGATCGTCTTCGAGTGGCACGACAGCGAGACCCCGGCCCGGGGCTGGGTCGTCATCAACTCGCTGCGCGGCGGGGCGGCCGGCGGCGGCACCCGGATGCGGGCCGGGCTCGACCGGCACGAGGTCGAGTCGCTGGCCAAGACCATGGAGATCAAGTTCACCGTCTCGGGCCCCGCGATCGGCGGCGCGAAGTCGGGCATCGACTTCGACCCGCGGGACCCGCGCAAGGAGGGTGTCCTCACCCGCTGGTACCAGGCGGTCACCCCGCTGCTGCGCAGCTACTACGGCACCGGCGGCGACCTGAACGTGGACGAGGGTGCGGAGGTCGTCCCGCTCACCGAGAGCCTGGGGCTGTGGCACCCGCAGGAGGGCGTCGTCCAGGGCCACTACGGCCCCGGCGACCGGGTGCGCCGGATCGGGCAGCTGCGCCAGGGCGTGGGCAAGGTCGTCGAGGACCCGCGCTTCTCCCCCGCCCCCGACCGGCGGTACACGGTCTCCGACCTGATCACCGGCTGGGGCGTGGCCGAGTCGGTCCGGCACTTCTACGCGACCTACGGCGGCGAGCTGGCCGGCAAGCGCGTCGTCGTCCAGGGCTGGGGCAACGTGGGCGCTGCCGCCGCCTACTACGCGGCGCAGTCGGGTGCCCGGATCGTCGGCATCATCGACCGCGACGGCGGCCTGCTGAACCCGGACGGCTTCGGCCTCGACGAGGTCCGCGAGCTCTTCCTGAACCGGCGCGGCAACACCCTGCACTCCGCCGACCTGCTCCCCTCCGCCGAGATCGACGCCCGGGTCTGGGACCTGGGGGCGGAGGTCTTCCTCCCCTGCGCGGCCTCGCGCCTGGTCACCTACGAGCAGGTCGACCGGCTCGTGGCGGGCGGCCTGGAGGTCATCGCCTGCGGGGCGAACGTGCCGTTCGCGGACCCGGAGATCTTCTACGGCCCGACGTACGAGCACGCGGACAAGAGCGTGGCCGTCGTGCCCGACTTCCTGTCCAACTGCGGCATGGCCCGCACCTTCGCCCTGCTGATGGACGGCGCCGACCCGATCACCGACGCCGGCGTCTTCGACGACGTCTCCCGGACGATCGCCACCGCGCTGCAGCGCTGCCACGACCGCTCCCCCGACCTCACCGGTCTCGCGGCCACGGCGTTCTCCGTCGCCCTGGAGCAGCTGACC
>NZ_JBHYKG010000174.1:0-17618 GCF_042741245.1 Kitasatospora sp. NPDC058965 | reverse complement strand
CTTGTGGGGGCGCTCCCCGCCCGCCGACACGGTGGTGACGGTGCGTCAGACCGCGGCTGCGGGCGCCGGCTCTACGGTGGACCCGGCGCCGTCCTCGCGCACCACCAGGGTGCGGATCGACCGGCAGGTCAGCGCCGCGCAGGTGGCCAGCACGATCAGACCGGCCGCCGCGAGCAGCGTCGCGCGGTCGCCGAACCGGTGGGCCACCGGCCCGATCGCCATCTCGCCCAGCGGCAGCGCCAGGAAGGACCCCAGCGCGTCGAAGGAGTACACCCGGGCCAGCTTCTCGGCCGGCACGTTCTGCTGCAGCGACAGGTCCCAGGCCACGGCGAAGAACTCCACCGCGAAGCCGGTCAGCAGGGTGCTGAGCGCCAGCACCGCCGCACCCGGCCGCTCGGCCAGGGCCAGCACCGGCAGCGCCGAGACCAGCACCGAGGCCACCCCGACCAGCAGTGCCCGCCGGATCCGCAGCCGCACCACCAGCAGGCCGGCCAGCACCGCACCGACCATCTGCGCGGCCAGCACCAGGCCCCACGCGGTGCGCCCGATCGTCGCGTTGGCGATGCCCGGGCCCAGCACCGAGATCGCGCCGGAGTCGGCGGCGTTGACCACCATGAACTGCAGCACCACCACCCAGACCCAGGTGCGGGAGACGAACTCGCGCCAGCCTTCGCGCAGTTCGGCCAGCGGACCGGTGCCGGCCGGCACCGCGGCGGCCGGCCCGGCGGGCAGCCGCACCCCCAGGTAGCAGCCCGCCGCCGCGAGCAGCGCCACCGCGTCCACCGCCAGCGCCCAGCCCGGGCCGACCGCCGCAGCCAGCACCCCGCCCAGTGAACTGCCGGCGATCAGACCGATGTTGGAGCCGACCCGGGAGACGGCGTTGGCCGGTCGCAGCTCCTCGGCGGGCACCGTCTGCGGCAGCAGCGCCCCCGCGGCCGGCAGCGAGAGCGCCGCCAGCACCCCGGTGGCCAGGCTGAGCCCGATCAGCAGTGGCAGCGAGGCCGCGTGGGTCAGCACGGTCAGCGCCAGCAGCCCCTGCACCAGGGCCGATCCGAAGGCCGTCCCCTGCAGGATCAGGGCCCGCGGCCACCGGTCGGCCAGCACCCCGCCGAACAGCAGCGCCGCCACGTTGGCCAGCGACCGGGCGCCGACCACCAGCCCGAGGTCGGTCGCCGACCCGGTGAGGTCCAGCACCGCGAAGGAGAGCGCCACCGGCGCCATCGAGTTGGCCAGCACGGCGAACGCCCGCCCACCGGCCAGCTGGCGGAACGGCTTGTGCCGCAGCGGAGTCGTCACGTGCCCACGAACCCGCGAAGGCGCAGCAGGTGGGCGAGGGCGCGGAGTTCCGCGGCGGGTTCCCGGGGTGGCATGGAGGCAGTGTCACCGGCGCCGTGACCACGGGCAAACGATTATCCCGGGGTCGTCCCCCGGCCGCCGGACCGGTGTGCTCAGACCATCCGGAGCCGGTGGGCCACGGCGGGCGTCACCGGGTACGGCAGCTCGGCCGGCACCAGCGCCCGGGCCGCCGCGCCGTCCCCGGAGCGCAGCAGCGCGCGCACCCGGTGGGCCAGCGGTGTCACGTCGCGCACGGTGCGCAGCCAGTGGTCCGCGTAGTCCCGGGTCGCCCGGCCGGTGAGGCCCAGTTGGAGCGAACGGTGGGGGAGTTCGGACAGCGTGAGGTCCCGCTCCGGGTCCCACTGGACCCGCACCGGGGACTCCCGCAGCCGCGCCGACCACTCCTCGCGCGAGCCGTGGGTCTCGCGGTGGTACGAGGACAGGCAGGCCTGCTCCAGGGCCGAGTCGAAGCCGGCCCGGCTGATCTCCAGGGCCAGTACCCGCTCCTGGCCGGCTTTCGAACCCCAGCCGCTGCGGTACATCATCCAGCAGAAGCTCGGCTTCACCCAGGTCATCCGGGACCGGCTCCAGCTCTCCGGGAACCGGCCGTGCTCGATCGCGTGGTCGCCGATCTCGGGAGCGTAGGCCTGGTAGACCGTCACCGTCTCCCCGGTGTGGACGGCGCGGATCTGGCGGTGCGGCACCTGCGGGTTCTCCATGGCAGGGCAGTCTGTCCGAAGCCCGCCCGCGCCCGCCCCCGAATTAGCGCCCGACGGCCCCGTCCAGCTGCTCGCGCAGGATGTCGGCGTGCCCGGCGTGGCGGGCCGTCTCCTCGACCATGTGCACCAGTACCCACCGCATCGAGGGCGCCGGCGTCTCCCGGAGCGAACGGGCCCCGGGGGCGGCGAGGTCCGTGCACCGCCGCACCACTGCGTCGGCCGACGCCACGGCTGCGCGGTACTCCGCCAGGAGCGAGGCCACCGTGTCCGCCGGGGTCACCGCGGCCTGGTCGTCGATCCGCTCCCCCTCGCCCGCGAACGCCCAGACGAACCAGTTCCGCTCCACCGCCGCCAGGTGCTTCACCAGCCACGCCGGGCTGGTTCCGGAACGCACCCCGGGCGTGCGCGCCTGCTCGTCCGTCAGGCCGACCAGCTTGGCCGCCACCGACTCGCGCAGGTAGTCCAGGAAGGCCAGCAGCGTGGTTCCCTCGTCGGCCTCGGTGCCGGGCGGGCGGTGGTCGGGGCGCGGAGCGGCGGAGGCGTCGTCGGCGATCACGCACCCGAGCCTAGGAGCGCCCGCCGGCGGGGTTCAAGGGGGCGGTGCGACCCCGTGCACCGGTCCGCACCCCTGCAGGGCTTGTTCAGTGAGCTTAGCCTGCCCTAAGGTCTGCGGGTCGTCACCCTCCATCCGACTCCCCCGGAGCGACCTCATGTCGAGCGGTCAGATTGCCCTGCTCGGGGCCATCGCCGGTTTCACCATCTACCTCGGGCTGCCGATCGGCCGGCTGCGCAATCCCGCGCCCCGGCTGCGCGCGGGCCTGAACGCGCTCGCCATCGGGATCCTGGTCTTCCTGGTCTGGGACGTGCTGTCGCACGCCTGGGAGCCGACCGACAAGGCGCTCTCCGACAAGCACTGGGGCACGGCGGTGGCCGGCGCCGCGGTACTGGCGGTCGGTCTGGGGATCGGCCTGGTCGGGCTGGTCTACTACGACCGCTGGAACGCCCGCCGCCGGGCGGCCGCGGGCGTCCAGCAGGGCGCGGCGAGCCTGGCGATGATGATCGCGGTCGGCATCGGGCTGCACAACTTCGCCGAGGGCCTGGCGATCGGCAACTCCGCCGCGCAGGGCGAGATCTCGCTGGCCGTCCTGCTGATCATCGGCTTCGGCCTGCACAACGCGACCGAGGGCTTCGGCATCGTGGCCCCGATGGCCGCCGAGGGCACCCGCCCGTCCTGGGGCAGCCTGGCGCTGCTCGGCCTGATCGGCGGCGGCCCGACCTTCGTCGGCACCCTGGTCGGCCAGCACCTGGTCAACGACTACCTGAGCATCGCCTTCCTGGCGCTGGCCGCCGGCTCGATCCTCTACGTGGTGATCGAGCTGCTCGCGGTGGCCCGCCGCGCCGCGCTCAAGGAGCTGACCACCTGGATGATCCTGGCCGGCATCATGGCGGGCTTCGTCACCGACGCGATCGTCACCGCCGGCGGCGCCTGACCGCGGCGGCGGTCACAGGTGCTCGCGCACCCACTGCGCGAGCACCTTCGCGCAGTCGTCCACGGTCTCCCGCCACACCCGGTCCGCGCCCTCGCCGGCCTCGTCGCTGACGTGCTTGACCAGCCGCACCGGCACCCCGGCCCGGCGGGCGACCGAGGCCAGCGCGTACCCCTCCATGTCCACCAGGTGCGCCTGCTCCGCGAGGCGGTCGCGGGCCACCGGGTCGGAGACGAACAGGTCGCCGGTGGCCAGCACCGGCCCGTCCGCGGCCAGCTCCAGCGGCTCGCCGACCGCCCGGCCGGTCAGCAGCCGGAGCACCCGGGCGTCCAGGTCGTGCTGGAGCACGGTGCCGATCTCGTGGGTGCGGCCGTCCAGCCCGGGCCGCAGCGCCCCCGCCGTGCCCAGGTTGACCACCGCGGACGGCTTCGGCCCGCCCGCCAGCACGGTGGCCAGCGCGGCGGCGGCGTTCACCTTGCCCATGCCGGTCAGCAGGACGGGCAGGTCGCCGTCCAGGTGGGCGGCCTCCTCGGCCACGGCGAGCACCAGGAGCGGTCGGTCGGCGGTCACGGTTCCGTTCAGCTGCATGCCGCCATGGTAGGCCGCCGCCCCCTCACCCCCCGTAGCGGTGCTTCAGGTTGGGGTCGTCCAGCCACCAGGGCCGCATGCCCTCCTCCGGCTCCGGCTCGCCGCCGGCCGGGACCGCGGCCGCCACGGCCGCGTACTGCCGGTCCAGCTCGGCGTCGACCCGGGCGGTCTCCTCCCGGCCCTGCACGATCATGCGCCGGACCAGCGCCGCCAGGAACGGCAGGCCGACCAGGTCGCCGAGCACCCAGAGCGCGTTGCCGCCCCAGGTCTGGTCCTGCGCCGGGCTCGGCCCCCACGGGCGGTCCAGCGCGACGTAGTAGTGCCCGGCCACCAGGTGCCCGCCGTAGATCAGCACGATGCCCAGGCCGGCGTCGAAGATCACCTCGGCGAAGGTGATGAACAGTCCGACCAGGTGCGGGTACTCGCGCCCCACCGGGTCCAGCTGCAGCCGCGGCCAGAAGTACGCCAGGCCCAGCGCCACCAGCGAGACGTGCAGCCCGATGTTCCAGGCGCCGCTGCTGAGCGACTTCTCGTACCAGGGGGTGAAGTAGAGCAGCCACGGCGGCGCCATCAGCAGCACGGTGGAGACCGCGGGGAACATCAGCAGCTTGGACGGACCGCTGCGCAGCGCCCGCAGGATCCGCTCCTGCCGCTGCGGCGGCGAGGCCTCCACCAGCAGCGAGACGGGTGCGCCCAGGGCCAGCAGCAGCGGCACCACCATCAGCAGCAGCACCACCTGCACCGCGCGGTCGGTGAACAGGATCCGCTCGTACACCCCGATCCCCGAGCAGGTCAGCCAGAGCCACAGGGCCAGTCCGCCGAGGAAGGCCGCGGTCCGGGTCGGCTGCCAGCGGGTGCCGGCCCGGGCCAGTCGGCGCACCCCGAGCAGGTAGCCGCCGCCGGCCAGCACCGACAGCGCGAGGACGACCGGTTCCAGGGTCCAGGAGGTCGCCAGGTCGGCCCACTGCCAGGGCGGCGGACCGTGGTAGCCGGAAGCTGCGGAGATGTGCATCCGGCCATCATCGCCGAACCGGAGTCGATCACCGGACCGGCCCCCGGGGTCGTCCGGGCCGCCGACCCGGCCCCACCCGCAGCGCCGCGCGGCGGAACCGCATAGGGTACGCCTCGCGTCTTGGACCCGCCGGGCCGTGGTGACCATGGTTCGGCGGTTGCTCAGGAGCACCGCAAACCGCGTGTGGCCGTCGGACGGGTTGGCCATACTGCAGGCATCGGCCGCCACGCACCGGGCGGCCACAGGGGAGGGTGGGGCGGGTGGCGACACCAGAACAGCGCAACGCAGCACCGCCGGCGTACCTGCCGGCGCAGTCGCCGCCGGGCGCGCCGGTCAGCAGCCAGGGCACGCCGGGGTTCGGCCCGGCCGCGCCCGGGTTCGGGCCGGCCGTCGAACAGGCCCTGCCGCAGCCCGCGGTCGCGACCACCAAGGCCCCCGCCACCGGCCTCGTCGCCCGCCTGCGCCGGACCGCCGACACCGCCCCCGGCCGGCTGCGGCTGGCCGCCGCCGTGCTGACCGTACTGGTGCTGGGCCTGGGCGCGGTCACCGGCTGGGAGGTCAACGACCGCACCGCGGCCGCCGACCAGGTGGTGACGCACAGTCAGCCGCTGAGCCAGAACGCGGCCGAGATCTACCGCTCGCTCGCCGACGCGGACACCACCGCCGCGGCCGGCTTCCTGCTGGCCGGCTCCGAGCCGCACGACGTGCGCCAGCGCTACCAGGACGACCTGGCCAACGCGACCCAGCTGCTCACCCAGGCCGCCGCCCAGTCCAACGGCTCCGACCAGGCGCAGACCCTGGTCTCCCAGCTCAACCAGCAGCTGCCGGTCTACGCCGGCCTGGTGGAGACCGCCCGGGCCGACGACCGCCAGGGCCTGCCGCTGGGCGCCGCCTACCTGCGCTACGCCTCGAACATGATGCAGACCCAGCTGCTGCCGGAGGCCCAGAAGCTCTCCGACACCGAGCTGACCCGGCTGGACCACGACTACCAGGACGCCGAGTCCACCCCCTGGGTCTCCTACGGCTTCGGCCTGCTGGTCCTGGCCGCGCTGGTCTGGGTGCAGCTGATGCTGTACCGCCGGACCAACCGGGTGCTCAACCCCGGCCTGCTGGCCGCCACCGCCGCGGTGCTGGTCACCCTGGCCTGGCTGAGCACCGGCGTGCTGAGCGCCAACTCCTCGCTGGACCAGAGCAAGAGCCGCGGCGCCACCCCGCTGCAGGCGCTCAACCTGGCCCGCACCGACTCGCTGCAGGCCCGCACCGCGGAGAACCTCAACCTGGTGGCCCGCGGCTCCACCACCGCCTACGCGGACCAGTGGACCAGCGCCAACAAGGCCGACAACACCGCACTGGCCAAGGCCCAGCAGCTGGCCCCGGGCGGTGCGGCCGACTCGATCAAGCAGGCCCGCGACCAGTTCACCGTCTGGACCCAGAAGCACGACGCGGCCAACGCCAAGAACGACGCCGGCGACTACCAGGGCGCCCTCGACGCCACCGTCGGCACCGGCGCGGACAGCTCGCAGCCGGTCTACCAGAGCCTGGACCAGGACCTGGCCCGCGCGGTCAAGGCCGAGCAGGCCGAGTTCCTGAGCGCGGCCAAGGACGGCCGGGACGCCACCGTGCCGGTGACCTTCGCGGCCGGCGTGCTGGCGCTGCTGGCCGCGGCCGGCGTGCTGACCGGCCTCAACCGTCGCCTGGCGGAGTACCGATGACCACCTACCCCAAGAGCCTCCGCATGCGCCGCTTCCGCACCGCCCTGCTGGCCACCGCCCTGGTCACCCCGCTCGCGCTGACCAGCGCCGAGGCCGCCCCGGTCCCGGCGAGCGACCGCCCCACGGCGGTGCGGGCCGCCGCGCTCACCGACACCCCGAGCTGCGACCCGACCAAGAGCCTGCGCCCCAGCACCGACGAGTCCGGCCCCGCGGTCAGCGCGATCAAGCGCCGCGGCGTGCTGATCGCCGGCGTGGACCAGAACAGCTACCGGTGGGGCTTCCGCGACCCGGCCACCGGCCAGCTCGAGGGCTTCGACATCGACATCGTGCACGCGATCGCCAAGGCCGTCCTGGGCGACCCCAACAAGGTGCAGTTCAAGATGGTGCCGACCGCCAAGCGCATCGATGCCATCAAGAACGGTTCGGTCGACGTGATCGCGCGTACCATGACGATCACCTGCGCGCGCCTCAACGACGTGGCCTTCTCCTCCGTGTACTTCCAGGCCGGCCAGCAGGTCGTGGTGCCCAAGGCGGCCCACGCCAAGACGGTTGACGACGCGTTGAAGGGGAAGCGGGTGTGCGTGGCGGACTCCTCCACCGCGCAGGACTACCTGGAGAAGAACTCCCGCGGCCAGGCGAGCCTGACCAAGGTGGGCAACGCGCTCGACTGCCTGGTGCTGATGCAGCTGGGCCAGGTGGACGCCACGCTGACCGACAACGCGATCGCGGTGGGCCAGGCGGCCCAGGACCCGACCGTCGAGGTGATCGGCCCCTCCCTCACCGACGAGCCCTACGGCGTCGCCATCAACAAGAACTCGCCGGACCTGGTGGCCCGGGTGAACGCGGTGCTGGAGGACTACCGGCACGGCGGCTGGCAGGACAGCTACCACCACTGGTTGGAGGACTACCTCGGCAAGGGCGCGGTGCCGCCGCCGGCCACCTACCTGCCGTAGTACGCGACCGAGGGAACACAGGAGGGGAAGGGCGTGGCGTTGACCGGATCCGCTGGCCCGGTGCTGAGCCGGGAGGAGGTGGACCGCGAGCTGACCCGGCTGAGCGCCGAGCGCGAGGCCGTGGAGTCCGCGCTGCTCGCGCTCCAGGACCACCCGGGCCGGCGCCTGTTGGAGGGCGCCGCGCTCTCGGGCCGGACCGAGGAGCGCTGGCAGGTCGCGTCCCAGGGCCTGAGCCTGCTGTGGACCTTCTTCGACCGCTACTCCGAGGCGCTGGCCTCGGCCCGCGCGGTCCGCTCCCGCCGGGTGCGGCCCAGCTCCCCGGAGCTGGCCGAGCTCAGCGAGCTGCTGCGCGGCCGGGCGGTCACCGTCTCGGGCGCCCAGCTGCCCGACGCGGCCCGCCAACTGGCCGGCCCCGCCCGGTTGGTCGAGCAGGTCAGCCTGGCCGAGCTGATGGACCGGATGAACGCCTGGTACGCCACCGTACTGGAGGTGGTCAGCGCGGCGGACGCGGTCTGGTCGGCGCTGCCGGCCCGGATCGACCTGCTGCTGGCCGAGCTGCGCCGGGTGGCCACCCTGGCCGGCTCGGTGGGCGTGCGGGCCGGTGCGCACCCGCTGGGTGACGACCTGGCCCGACTGGAGCAGCAGCTGACCGAGCTGCGGGCCGAGGTGCTGGCCGACCCGCTGGCGCTCTGGCGCCCGGCCCGGGTGCCCTCGCAGCGCGGCCACGAGTCGCCGACCACCGTGGCGGCCGCGCAGGCCGCGGCGGCCGGTGCGGTGGACACCGAGCGGTTCGACCGGGCCGGCCGCGAGCTGGACGGCATACGGGTCGAGCTGGAGCAGTTGCTGCGGCTGCGCGACGAGGCGGACGAGCGGCTGCACCAGGTCGCCGACCTGCTGCACCGCGCGGACGCGACGCTGGGCGAGGCCCGGCAGGCCCGCGGCGAGGTGCTGGCCAAGATCGCCGCCACCGAGGTGCCGGCCGTGCCCGGCCCCTCCGGCACCCTGCGCGACGGTCTGCACCAGGCCGCCGAGCTGCGCCAACAGGGCCTCTGGCACCGGCTGGCGCCGCTGCTGGACGCGCTGGAGGAGCAGTCCGCCCAAGAACTGCAGCGGGCCCGGGCCTCGCTCACCGAGGTGACCGCCCCGCTCGCGGTCCGGGCCGAACTGCGCGGCCGGCTGGACGCCTACAAGGCGATGGCCGCCCGACTCGGGGTCGCCGAGGACCCCGAGGTGATCGAGCGTTACGAGAAGGCCCGTTGGCTGCTGTGGAGCGCCCCGTGCGACCTGCGGGCGGCGGCAGCGGCGGTGGCCAGGTTCCAACAGGCGTTGCGACCCGCGGCGGGCCCGCAGGACGCGCGGCGGTACGACGGACAGGGGGATTGAGAGCCATGGGCGAGGCATGTGGACGTCCGGGGTGCTCCGGCACCATTGACGCGGACGGCTTCTGCGACGAGTGCGGCCTGACGCCGGTGGGCGGGGCCGCTGCCTCCGGTGCCACCGGGGCGACGGGTGCCGGCGGACCGGCGGCCGGCAGCCGCTGCGCCCGGTCGGGCTGCACCGGCACCATCGACGCGGACGGCTTCTGCGACGAGTGCGGCCTGGCCCCGGAGGGCGCCGCCGCACCGCTGGTCCCGCCCGCCCGGTCGGCGCCCGACTCCTCGTCGGTCCGGTCCGGCTCGATCCGGTCCGGCCGCACCGGCTCGGCCCGTTCGATGTCCGGCCGGTCCCGCTCGCACCGCTCCACCCGGACCGGCACCCGCGGCTCGATCACGGTCAACTCCTCGCGCGCCAGCGGCCAGGCCGTCACCCGCAGTCGGCTCGGCGCCGGCCTGGTGGCGGTCCCGCCGGTGCCCAAGGCCGACCCGGCCGCCGCGGTGCTGGCCAACCCCGAGGTGGCCGAGCGCAAGCGGTTCTGCTCCAAGTGCGACGCCCCGGTGGGCCGCACCAAGGGCGACCGTCCGGGCCGCCCGGAGGGGTTCTGCACCCAGTGCGGGCAGCAGTACTCGTTCAGCCCCAAGCTGCAGCGCGGCGACATGATCGGCGGCCAGTACGAGGTGATGGGCTGCCTGGCGCACGGCGGCCTGGGCTGGATCTACCTGGCGGTGGACCGCCGGGTCAACGACCGCTGGGTGGTGCTGAAGGGCCTGCTGGACACCGGCGACGAGGACGCGCTCGCGGTGGCCATCGCCGAGCGGCGGTTCCTGGCCGAGGTGAAGCACCCGAACATCGTCGGCATCATCAACTTCGCCGAGCACCCGGACCTGAAGACCGGCTCCACGGACGGCTACATCGTCATGGAGTACGTCGGCGGCAAGTCGCTGAAGGACATCGCCAACGAGCGCCGCACCCCGGACGGCCGGCGCGACCCGCTCCGGGTGGAGCAGGCGATCGCCTACGCCCTGGAGGCGCTGCCGGCCCTGGGCTACCTGCACAGCCGCGGCCTGGTGTACTGCGACTTCAAGATCGACAACGTGATCCAGAGCGAGGACACGCTCACGATCATCGACATGGGCGCGGTGCGCCGGTTCGACGACGACGGCCCGATCTTCGGCACCGTCGGCTACCAGGCGCCCGAGATCGCCACCGAGGGTCCGTCCCCGGCCTCCGACCTCTACACGGTCGCCCGCACCCTGGCCGTGCTCACCTTCGACTTCCAGGGCTACGGCACCACCTACCAGTACGAGCTGCCCGGCCCGGAGCAGGTCGAGGTCTTCGCCACCTACGAGTCGTTCTACCGGCTCCTGGTGCGCGCCACCGACCCGGACCCGCGCCGCCGCTTCGCCTCGGCCGAGGAGATGGCCGACCAGCTGACCGGCGTGCTGCGGGAGATCCTGGCGATCGGCGACGGCCAGCCCCGCCCGGCGGTGTCCACCCTGTTCGGCCCCGAACTGCGGGTGGTGGACACGGAGCTGGTGACGGACGGTCAGCCGCTCGCCCCCGGCGTGCCGGCGATGGCCCGGCTGGACGCGGCCGCCGCCGCGCTCGCCCTGCCGGTGCCCCGGGTGGACCCGGGCGACGCCAACGCCGGTTTCCTGGCCGCGCTGATGACGACCCGTCCGGCCGACGCGCTGGCCGCGTTGGAGACCGCCCCGGTGGAGTCGGTGGAGCGCCGGCTGCGGGTGCTGCGCGCGCTGCTGGAGCTGGGCCGGCACTCGGACGCCGAGCAGGCGCTGGCCCAGCTGGCGGTGGACCAGCCGGGCGACTGGCGGGTGGTCTGGTACCAGGGCCTGGCCCGGCTGACGCACGCCGGCGCGGTCGGCGAGCCGGCCCAGGTCCGGGCGCTGACCGAGTCCGCCGCCGAGGCCTTCGACGCGATCTACGACGCCTTCCCCGGCGAGATCGCGCCCAAGCTGGCGCTGGCCGTCTGCGCCGAGCTGCTCGGCCAGGGCGAGGACGCGGCCGAGTTCTACCGGCTGGTCTGGTCGACCGACCACACCTTCGTCTCCGCCGCCTTCGGCCTGGCCCGGGTGAGCCTGGCGGCCGCCGACCGGCCGGCCGCGGTGCTGGCCCTGGAGTCGGTCCCGGAGACCTCCACCCACTACACCGCCGCCCGGATCGCGGCGATCCGCGCCCGGCTCCGGGCGCGCTCCCCGCAGGAGCCGCTGGCCGACGAACTGACGGCCGGTTCGGTCCAGTTGACCGCCCTCGGGCTGGAGGACCGGCGCCGCGAGCAGCTCTCGGTGGAGGTGCTGGAGGCCGCGCTGGGCTGGACCCTGGCCGGCTCCCCCGGGGCACGGCAGCAGGTCACGGTGCTCGGCCACGCCGGCGCCGAGCGCGAGCTGCGGTTCGCGCTGGAGTCCTCCTACCGGGTGCTGGCCCGCCTCGCCGACCGGCCGCAGGACCGGATCAGGCTGGTCGAGCAGGCCAACCGGACCCGACCGCGAACCTGGGTGTGAGCATGAACTGCCCGAACTGCAACGAGCCCCTCGACCCCGAGGACGTCTTCTGCGGCGTCTGCGGCACCAACCTGGCCGAGCCGCCGGCCGCGGCCGACGCCGGCGACAGCACCGGTGCCGGTGCCGGTGCCACGGCCGACTTCGAGCTGGCGCCCGCCGAGGGCGCGGCCGCGCCGGGCGTCTGCGTGCACTGCGGCGCGGCCGCGGTGGCCGCCGACGGCTGGTGCGAGGCCTGCGGCAGCTCCCAGCCGCGGCCGCGCGACCACGTCGAGCGCGCGGTCGAGGGGGTGGCCGGGGTCAGCGACCGCGGCCTGCGCCACCACCGCAACGAGGACTCCTTCACCATCGCCTCCACCGCGCTGCCCGACGGCTCCCCCGCCGTGGTCGCCGTGGTCTGCGACGGGGTCTCCTCGGCCGCCCGGCCGGACGAGGCCTCGCAGACCGCCGCCGACACGGCCGGCGAGGCGCTGCTCACCGCGCTGGAGCAGGGCACCGAGGCGGAGCCGGCGATGCGCCGGGCGATCCTGACCGCGGCCGACGCGGTGGCCGCGCTGGCCACCGACGGCTCGCCGCAGGGCAACGCCGCGAACGCGCCCGCCTGCACCTTCGTCAGCGCGGTGGCCGCCGCCGGGGTGGTCACCGTGGGCTGGGTCGGCGACAGCCGCGCCTACTGGATCCCGGACGACCGGCAGGACGCCGAGCCGTACCGGCTGACCGAGGACGACTCCTGGGCCGCCGGCATGGTCGCGGCCGGCCTGATGGCCGAGGCCGAGGCCTACGCCGACGCCCGGGCGCACGCGATCACCGGCTGGCTGGGCGCGGACGCCGAGGAGGTGCTGCCGCACACCGCGGCCTTCACCCCGCACGTCCCGGGCGTGCTGGTGATCTGCACCGACGGGCTGTGGAACTACGCCGAGGCCGCCACCGACCTGGCCGACCTGGTCCGCGCCGACGCCCGGAAGGACCCGCTGGGCGCCGCCAAGGCCCTGGTCGCCTTCGCGGTCGCGGCCGGCGGGCACGACAACATCACGGTGGCGGTGCTGCCGGTCCAGCCGGATCCGGCCGGCGGCTGGAGCGACACCGTGCTGGACCTGCCGGTGGTGCGCACCACGCCGACCGTCCCGCTCGGGAGCGTGCCGCCGCCGCCCGCTCCCCCCGCTCCGGCTGTTCCGCCCGCCCCGGCCGTCCCCGCTCCGGCCGTTCCGCCGATGCCCAGCTTCCCGCCGCAGAGCTGAGTTCGGCCCCGTCATCGTCCGGCTCACCACTCATCAGGAGTCAACGGCCATGGCCAGTCTGACCAAGTCCAACCTGCCCCGGTTCACCGCCGACATCTTCCAGAACGAGTACCTCGCCGAGGGCGCCCGCGAGGTCAACGCGATCGTCACCGTCACCGCCACCGGCGGCGGCACCACCGGCGGGCGCCCGGTGGGCCTGGCCGCCGACGCCGGTCCGGATGCCGGCGGGCAGGCCGCCGTGGTGATCATGGTCGACTGCTCGGGCTCGATGGACTACCCGCCGACCAAGATGCGCAACGCGCGGGACGCCACGGCGGTCGCCATCGACACCATCCGCGACGGGGTGGCCTTCGCGGTGGTGGCCGGCACCCACGAGGCCCGCGAGGTCTACCCGGGCGGCGGCGAGCTGGCGATCGCCTCGTCCGCCTCCCGGGAGGCGGCCAAGCAGTCGCTGCGCAAGCTGACCGCCGGCGGCGGCACCGCGATCGGCACCTGGCTGACCCTGGCCGACAAGCTGTTCCTGACCCGCCGGGAGATCGCCATCCGGCACGGCATCCTGCTCACCGACGGCCGCAACGAGCACGAGAAGCCGGAGGACCTGCAGCGCACCCTGGAGCGGGTCGGCGGCCACTTCACCGCCGACTGCCGCGGCGTGGGGACCGACTGGGAGCTGCCGGAGCTGCGCCGGATCTCCTCCGCGCTGCTCGGCACCGCCGACATCGTGGCCGAGCCGTCCGGTCTGGCCGACGACTTCCGCTCGATGATGACGGCGGCCATGGGCAAGCAGGTCGCCGACGTGGCGCTGCGGGTGTGGACGCCGGCCAACGCCGCGGTGAAGTTCGTCAAGCAGGTCGCCCCGGACCTGGAGGACCTGACGGAGCGCCGGGCCGAGGCCGGGCCGCGGGCCGGCGACTACCCGACCGGTTCCTGGGGCGACGAGAGCCGCGACTACCACGTCTGCGTGGAGGTCCCGGCGGCGGGCGTGGGCAACGAGATGCTGGCCGCCCGGATCAGCCTGGTGCTCCCGCAGCCCGACGGCACCACCGAGGTGCTGGCTCAGGGCCTGGTCAAGGCGGTCTGGACCGACGACCTGGCCTCCTCCACCCGGATCAGCCCTCAGGTCGCGCACTACACCGGGCAGGCCGAGCTGGCCTCGGCGATCCAGGAGGGCCTGGAGGCCCGCCGGGCCGGCGACCTGGACACCGCCACCGCCAAGCTGGGCGCGGCGGTCCGGCTGGCGCACGAGAGCGGCAACGAGGGCACCTTCAAGCTGCTGCAGGGCGTGGTCGAGGTGCAGGACGTCAAGCAGGGCACCGTGCGGATCCGGCAGAACGTCAGCGAGGCCGACTCGATGACGCTGGAGACCCGGTCGACCAAGACGGTGCGGGTCTCGCCGAAGAAGTAGCGCCGCGCAGGCCGGAGTCCGGCGCGCCGCCCCTCCCCGGGCGGCGCGCCGGACGCTTTCGGGGCCCCGCTACTTGAGCTTGGGGGCCAGTTGGCCGGCCAGCGTCCGCAGGTCGGGCATCGCCCCGGCGGCGTCGCTGCCGTCGATCAGCAGCACCTTGTCGCCGACCCGCGCGATCACCGTCTCCTCGGCGACGTAGTGGCCCTGCGGAGTGTTCTTGAAGTCGATGCTCTGGTCCCCGAGACCGGGGACCGGGTCGTCCGTCACCGTGGTCCGGACGGTGCCGCCGCCCATCGCCTGGGCGGTGTAGGTCGTGCAGCCGCCGGCCAGGGTGGTGATCTCGCCGAGCAGCTTGGTCGCGTCGCCCGGGTGGTAGGAGGCGATCACCACGGTGACGTCGGCCTGCTTCGGGTCCTTGAGCTTGATCGAGGCGTAGGCCGCCCGGTAGTCGATCGACAGGCTCTCCGCGCCGGCGTGGGTCAGCTCGGTGCACTTCTCGCCGGGCAGCAGCGGGGTGCCCGGGCTCATGATCGTGTCCTTGGTGTCGAAGGCGTACCCGTCGCTGCCGTCCAGCGCCCAGCCGGCGGGCAGCGTGGCGGCGGTGGGCAGCAGGGTCTTGAGGGTCGAGCCGGGGACGACCGCGCCGGCGCCCGGGCTGCCCGTCGCACCGGCGGAGTCGCCCGGTGCCGCGGAGTCGCCGCCCGTCGGCCCGCTGCTGGTCGGCGCGGCCTGGCTCGGGGCCGACGACGCGGCGGCCGTACCGGCGGGTTTGTCGGAGTTGTCGGACTGACAGCCCGCCAGGAGCGCCGTCGTCACCGCCACCGCACCGAGGGCGGCCGGAATTCTCAGGTTGGACATGGGGACCACTCTGCTCCCGGCCGCTCACGCCCCGATCGCCTCCCGTTAACGCCGCCGGGCCATTGGGACCAGGGTGTGACCTGCCCGTGGCTGTGCCACCGTTCACCACGGCCGCACACCTCGGTATCGTTGGCAGCAGAAGTGAAACTGGTTCCGCTGGGGGGCCGGACCTGCTGAGATGTGGGGGACTTGATGGCGATCTGCCCTAGTGGCCACGAGTCGCAGTCGGAGGACTACTGCGACTACTGCGGCCTCGCCATGCGTCCGGCAGCCGTTGCCGGGGCGCCTGGCTCGGGGTATCCCGGATCGTTCGGCGGGCCGGTTCCGCCCCCGCCGCCGATGCCGCCGCAGGGCCACCCGCTGGGGAACGGGTACCCGGGGGCCACCGAAGGCCTGGCCACCTGCCCGATCTGCCGCACGCCGCGCACCGGGCGGTTCTGCGAGGAGTGCCGGTACGACTGGGAGTTGGCCGTGCCGACCCAGCCGCCCGCGCCGCCCGTCGGGTACGGCTACCCGCCGCCGGCCCCGCAGCCGCCCGCGCACCCGGTGGCCCAGCCGGACCTCGGGTACGGCTACCCGCCGCCGGCTCCGACCTACCCCGCCGGCGGTGACCCCTACCAGCAGTTCCCGCCGCCGCAGCAGCAGACCGCCCCGGTCGGCGAGCCGCAGACCTCGTTCCACCTGGCCCCGCCGAGCACCCCGGTGCAGCCGGAGCCGGTGCGGTTCACCTGGGTGGCCGTGGTCAGCGCGGACCGGGACTACTTCACCGACATGATGGCGCGCAGCGGCCCCGAGGCCTCGGGGCTGTTCTTCCCGCCGTACTGCCCCGAGCGCCGGATCCCGATCACCGGCCGCGGCCAGCTGCGGATCGGCCGCCGCCGGCAGAACCAGAACGCGATCCCGGAGATCGACCTGTCGGTCCCGCCGGAGGACCCGGGCGCCTCGCACCAGCACGCCCTGCTGGCCGAGCAGCCCGACGGCAGCTGGGTCCTGGTCGACCAGGACTCGCTCAACGGCACCACGATGAACGGCGGCGCCGAGGCGGTCACGCCGCACACGGCGATCCCGCTGAACGACGGGGACCGGATCCACGTCGGCGCCTGGACCACAATCACGCTGCACCGCGCCTGAGCAGAGCGGCCCCGCTCGCGGTCCCCGGACCGGGAGCGGGGCCGCTGCGTTCACACACCCCGGAGCGAAGGTAAAAGTTTGGCACAGGGATCGCAAAGAGTGATCTAATAGTGCCTGCGAACGATCTTTCACCGGGGGAAGTAGGTCCACACGCATGAAGCTGTCCCGCGTCCGCGCCTCGGCGCTGCTCACCGTCGCCGCGGTCGCGCCCGGCGTGCTGCTGGCCCCCGCGGCCCACGCCGCCGACTCGGCCCCGTCCGGGCCGAGCGCCTCGGCCCCGGACGTGCAGCCCGCCTCGGCCGAGGACGACGAGCGCGCCGCCGTCCAGCACCTGCTCACCGACCCGGCGAGCAGCCCGGCCCTGAAGGCCGCCGCGCAGCAGGCCCTGGCCGGCTCCGCCGCCGACGTCCACCAGTTCCTGACGGTGGGGCAGTTCAAGGTCCGCGAGGACGACGAGCGGGTCGCCGTCTCCCGGATCATCGCCGACCCCGGCTCCAGCCCCGCCCTCAAGGCCGCGGCGAGCAAGGCCATGGACGGCACCGCCGCGGACGTGCACGAGTTCCTCACCGTCGGCCAGTACAAGGTCCGCGAGGACGACGACCGGGTCGCCGTCTCCCGGATCCTCTCCGACCCGAACTCCAGCCCCGCCCTCAAGGCGGCCGCGAGCAAGGCGCTGGACGGCACCATCACCGACGTCCGCCAGTTCCTCGCCGTGGGCCAGTACAAGGTCCGCGAGGACGACGAGCGGGTCGCCGTCAGCCGGATCATCGCCGACCCGAGCACCGGCCCCGGCCTGAAGGCGGCCGCGGGCAAGGCCATGGACGGCACCGCCGCGGACGTCCACCAGTTCCTCACCGTCGGCCAGTACGAGGCCCGGTTCACCGACGACCTGGTGCAGCTCGCCCGGCTCGGCGACCAGGGCGGCCCGGCGATGAAGGCCGCGGTCGACGACCTGATGAACCACGGCACCCGGGAGAGCGTGCGCCACTTCCTGGAGGTCGACCGGTTCACGGTCGCCGCCAAGGACCAGGCCGCCAAGGACCAGGCGGCGAAGGACCGGGCGGCCAAGGACCAGGCCGCGATGACCCAGGCTGCGAAGACCCAGGCCGCCACGACCGTCCAGGTCAGCGGCACCACCGCCGCCGTCCAGAACGCCGCCACCGGCACCACCACAGCCGCCTCGGCGACCGCCCCGGGCGGCACCACCGAGCTCGCCTCCACCGGTGGCGGCACCGACCTCCCCTGGGAGCTCGGCGGCGCCGCCGTCACCCTCGGGGCCGGCGCGGC
>NZ_JBHYKG010000173.1:0-17758 GCF_042741245.1 Kitasatospora sp. NPDC058965 | reverse complement strand
ACGCCCGCCACACACTGTCCCCCCGCCCGGGGCCCCGGCCCCGGGGGGGGGTGCCGGGCCGCTGCGTCGTCCGTGCCGGGCGGAAGGCCCGCGGCTACCGGGACAGGGCCGCCTTCACCGCGGCCGCCACCCGGCCGCCCTCGGCCACACCGGCCACCTTCGGCCGGACCAGCTTCATCACGGCGCCCATGCCCTGCGGCCCGGTCGCGCCGCTCTCGGCGACGGCCGCGTCGACGATCGCGGCCAGTTCCTCGTCGCTGAGCTGCTGCGGCAGGTACTCGGCGAGCACCGCGCCCTCGGCCCGCTCCCGCTCGGCCTGATCGGCCCGGCCGGCGCCGTCGAAGGCGTCCGCGGCGTCCCGCCGCTTCTTCGCCTCCCCCTGCAGCACCACGCGGACCTCCTCGTCGGAAAGCTCCCGCTTCTCCTTGCCGGCCACCTCGGCCGCGGTGAGGGCGGCCAGGGTGAGCCGGAGCGTCGACGAGCGCAGCTCGTCCCGAGCCTTGATCGCGGCCGTCAGGTCGTCCCGCAGCCGCTCCTTGAGCGTTGTCATGGCGACGAGTCTGTCACCCGGTGCCGACCGGCGCCGCCCAATATCGCCCTCGACACCCCGGCCCGGCGGCCCCGGGGCGGGCCGCCGCCACCGGGACCGCACGCAGTGCCGGGCGTCCGACCGGCCGTCAGACGGCCGGAGCAGCACCCGGTTCCTCCGGGCCGGACCGGTCTGCGACCATGGACCGATGCGAAAGCTGTACTCCGTCCCGCTCGCCATCGCCGCCACCGGTGCCGCCGGCCTCGCCTACTCCGCCGGCTACGAGGTCCGTGCCTTCCGGCTGCGCCGGGTCGAGATCCCGGTGCTGCCGACCGGCGCCCGGCCGCTGCGCGTCCTGCAGGTCTCGGACATCCACATGGTGACCGGACAGGGGAAGAAGCAGCGCTGGCTGCGGAGTCTGGCCGGGCTGCGCCCGGACCTGGTGGTGAACACCGGCGACAACCTCTCCGACCCGCTCGGCGTGCCGGCCACGCTGGACGCGCTCGGACCGCTGATGGAGTTCCCCGGGGTCTACGTCTTCGGCTCCAACGACTACTACGGCCCCGCCCGCAAGAGCCCGACCCGCTACCTCAAGGCGCTGGCCAGCGGGAACCACGGCCTGAACAACGCCGACGGCAGCGGTCGGGCCGGCATCACCGGCGCGGTCCACAACCCGTGGGAGAAGCTGCGCGACGGCTTCGACGCGGCCGGCTGGCTGGACCTGAACAACACCCGCGGCCGGCTGACCCTGGCCGGGCTGGACGTGGAGTTCACCGGCCTGGACGACCCGCACATCCGCCGCGACCGGTACGCCGCGGTGGCCGGCGGCCCGTCCGCCGACGCGGACCTGTCCGTCGGCGTGGTGCACGCCCCCTACCTGCGCAGCCTGGACGCCTTCACCGCCGACGGCTACCCGCTGGTGCTGGCCGGGCACACACACGGCGGCCAGCTCTGCGTCCCCTTCTACGGCGCCCTGGTCACCAACTGCGACCTGGACGCCAAGCGGGTCAAGGGACTCTCCACCCACCGCGCCGGCGGCAAGGAGTCCTACCTGCACGTCTCGGCCGGCTGCGGCACCAACCGGTACACCCCGGTGCGCTTCGCCTGCTTCCCCGAGGCCACCCTGATGACCCTGACGCCCCGCTCCCGATAACCGGATTTCGTCTCCTGACCGGCGTCGGGTAGAGTTCTACTCGTCGCGAAGGAGACGGAGCGACAAACGCAGGACCGGGGTATAGCGCAGCTTGGTAGCGCGCTTCGTTCGGGACGAAGAGGCCGTGGGTTCAAATCCCGCTACCCCGACCCAGGTCAGAGGCCCTGCCGGAGAGATCCGGCAGGGCCTCTGACGTATGCCCACGTGCCGCGGCGTCAGGTCGGGGCGGGCGGCGCCCGGCGGTCGGGCCGGCCCGCGGCGGTCGGCGCGACCGCGACCGGCCGGCGGTCGGCCCCCGCCACGGGCCCGGACGGCCCGCTGACCCGCCGTCACGCAGCCCGGTGCACCCGCTTCAGCCGTCGCTGTCGTGGGCCGGCTGCCGCGGCGGCGGCACCCGCTCCACCGGACCGACCCGGTCGTCCCGCAGCCCGCAGGCGCTCGGCGGCACGGGCCGGGCGCGCAGCAGCTCCGCCTGGGCCAGCGCCGCCTCGGACGGCGGGCGCGGCGTGTTCCGGCGGCAGGGCGGGAGATCGGGGCGGGCGGTGGTCGGGGTCCGCTCCAGGACGACGGTGGACCTGCTGCGCTCGTCGACCGTCAGCCCGGCACCGGCGGGGGCGAGGGCGTAGCGGGCGATGACGGCGCCGGCCGTCGTCGCGAGGAACAGGTACGACTGGTCGAGGCGCCGGCGGGCCTCCAGCACGGCGCCGGCCAAGTGGCCCGGCACGGCGTAGAGGTTGCCGTCGAAGGGCACCAGGCCGCGGTCGCCGACGGTGCGCCGGGCGCGGACCCAGATCGGGAACGGCACCGGGGGCAGCGCGCGCAGGGTCTCGGCGACCGGGAGCGGTGCGCCGGCGGCACCCGCCGGGTCGGCCGCCGGTCCGGCGTCGTCCATCCGCGCGGCGAGCCGGTCGAGGCTGGCCTGCGCCTCGTGCACGGTGCTGCCGCGCGCCACCTCGCCCCACCAGGACCGGGCCGCCTGCTGGACGCGCTCGGGCGACCGGGACCGGTGGTCGTCCGGCGGGTCGGGTTCGATGCGCGCGCCGTAGTACCTGGCCACCTGCCGCAGCGCCGACGTGGGCCGGTTGCTCCCGCCGCGGCAGGCGGCGGGCATCCGGTCGAGGCACCAGCACTCGGCCGTGCCGCCCAGCCGTCGCAGCACCCGGTCCATGGCCTCGACGATCCGCGGCAGGTCCGCACCCTCCGCCAGCACGCCGCGCCAGCGGCCGGAGCGCCCGACCGACCCCAGCAGCAGGTGGGCCTGGGCGCCGCGGCCCCAGTGCGCGGGCGGGTCGGGCAGCGTCAGCCAGTCGAACCGGATCGGCTCGGCACCGGGCGGCGCGGTCCGGCCGCCGCCGGTCGGCCGGACCCCCTGGCACTGCCGGCAGGGCGGCCGGAGCCGGTGCTTGCGCAACGCGCGGGTGAAGGTCGAGTAGCTCCGCGCGTAGCCGAGGCCGGCGATCTCGGTGAACAGGACGGTCCCGGACAGGTGCGGGTCCTCCACCAGGCGCTGGCGGCAGTACGGCAGGAACGGGAGAAAGCCGTCCCGGTAAGGACTTCGGATTCCCGGACTCCGCTTTCCGGTGAGGTACGATCTCAGCGTCTTCCGATCGCGCCCGAGGTGTCTGGAAATCCTCACCAGGGACCATCCCCGCCGATGGAGCCCGAGCGCCTCAAGATATTCTTCCCAGCTGAGCAAGAGACCTCCCCGTGGTCGGTGCCGGATTCTCCGCAGCCTGATCGCATATGCCAAAGGCAAGTGGGAAATATAGCACGCCATCCGGAAGATCGAAGAGCAGAAACGGTTCGCCCCACCTGCCCCGATGGGGAATTTCGTTAAGCACGCCCGATACGGAATATGGGACTACCCGGCGCCGCCGGGAATTTCCGGCGGCGCGGTCCGGCATTCTCCGGAACACCCACCCCCCGCGCCACCCCTGGGTAATTTCAGGAGCGCCCAGGGTATCCAATATTGAACGAAACCCGGGGCAGCCAGAAACCGGCTCGCCGCTCCTTCGTTTGATGAACCGTGATCTCAACCTGTCACCCGAATGCCCCGTCACCGCCCGCCCGGGAGCCGGTCACCACGGTCGGGGGCTGGCTCTTCGTCCCCGACCGCCGCAATCCCGCGGGCGACGTGCACACCGGCTACCTGGCCTGCAACGGCCGGCGGGTCGTGCTGCGGCACACCTCGCGCCTGCTGGCCGACTTCCTGCGTCAGATCCGCCAACTGGAGGGCGAGTTCACCGCCCGGATCGAGCCGCAGCCGAACGACCGGGCGGGGGGCGCGCGATGTACGACGGGATGACCGACCCGCTCGGGCTGTACCGGGTCGACACCTCCTGGGCGGTCGACGAGGACCCATGGCCCGCACCGCACCCGCCGCACCCGCCCCGCGCCCCGCTCGACCGGCCGGACCCGGCCCGGGACGCCCCGGCCCGGCCGGCGCCGGCGGCCTCCCGGCACCGGCGGCGGTCCCGGTTCACCGCGCCGCCCTGGCCCGCCCTGGTCAGCTCGATGTTCGGCGCACTGACCGCGGTGACGGTCACCGCGGTCTGCGCGCTCGGCTGGGCGCTCTCCTACGACCCGCTGCGGGACCTGGCCCTCTCCCGGGTGCCGCGCGGACTGTCGCAGCTGTGGCCGGTGGTGGTCTACGGACCGTGGCTCGCGGGCTGCCTGTCGGTCCTGCGGGCCGCCCTGCACGGCCGCCCGCCGGTCCACTCCTGGGTCGTGGTGGTGGTCTTCTCCAGCCTGGCGACCGGCCTGTGCGTGGCGGACGTCTCCTGGACGGTCGCCAGCGTCGTGGTCGCCGGGCTGCCCCCGCTGACGGCGGTCGTCTCGCTCCACCAGCTGGTCCGCCAGCTCACCGCCGCCCGGAGCGCGCGACCGTGCGCGGGCCACACCGCGACGCACCGGGCGTCGCGCTGAGCGGTCGAACGTGTCCGCGAAGATGTCTGTACAGCCTTGCACGAGGCCGGAATTGGGCTGACGCACAGTCAGATTAAAATAGTTGCGCAACCGCTGACGCTTCGCCGAGGGTTCATCCGCCCGTCCTCCCCGGTACACCGGCGGCAACTACTCATGTCGCGAGCAATTCACTGCTCGTGTCATGAGTACAGGAGAAGACGTGACCCGACGCTCCGTCCGCCTCGCCGCCGTCCTCAGCGCCACCGGACTGCTGGCCGCCGGCTCGCTCGCCCAGGCCTACGCCGCCGACAACGACTTCGCGGGCCGCCAGCACGGCGCGGCCAAGCACGTGCTGCTGATCTCGGTCGACGGCCTGCACCAGTCGGACCTGAGCTGGTACATCGCCCAGCACCCGCAGTCGGCGCTGGCCCGCCTGGTCGGCGGCGGCGTCGAGTACACCGACGCCAGGACCACCAACCCCTCGGACTCGTTCCCGGGCATGGTCGCCCAGGTCACCGGCGGCGGCCCCGGCACCACCGGCGTCTACTACGACGACAGCTACAACGCCGCGCTGCTGCCCGCCGGCACCACCGACTGCAAGGGTGCCAAGCCCGGCGTCGAGGTCGACTTCACCGAGGACCTGGACAAGAACCAGGCCTCGATCGACGCGGGCCAGGGCCTGACCGGCCTGCCCGGCTCGATCCTGCAGATGACGGGGCGGCCGCAGACCCTGCTGAACCCGGCCAAGCTCCCGGTCGACCCGCGCACCTGCCAGCCGGTCTCCCCGCACAGCTACCTGCAGACCAACACCGTCTTCGAGGTGGCCCACCAGGCCGGCCTGCGCACCGCGTGGTCGGACAAGCACGCCGCCTACGACATCCTCAACGGCCCGTCGGGCCAGGGGATCGACGACCTGTTCACGCCGGAGATCAACTCCGACGCGATCGGCTACCCGGCCGGTGACGACTGGACCAAGGACAACAAGGCCACCCAGCAGTACGACAGCTACAAGGTGCAGGCCGTCCTCAACGAGATCGACGGCTACGACCACGCCCGGACCACCCGCACCGGCACCCCGGCCATCCTCGGCCTGAACCTGCAGTCCGTCTCCACCGCGCAGAAGCTGCCCGCGTCGGACGGCGAGACCGGCGGCTACGTCGCCAAGGACGTGCCGAGCCCGCTGCTGGCCGGCGCGCTGGACTACGTGAACCAGCAGGTCGGCGCGCTCACCGCCGAGCTGCGCAAGGAGCACCTGGACCGGAGCACCACGGTGATCCTGTCGGCCAAGCACGGCCAGTCGCCCACCGACCCGCAGGCGCTCACCCGGATCGACGACGGCCCGCTGCTGGACGGCCTGAACGCCGCCTGGAAGAAGGCCCACCCGGGCGCCGGCGACCTGGTCGCGCACGCGGTGGACGACGACGCGGTGCTGCTCTGGCTGAACGACCGGTCCGCCGCCGCGACCGAGTTCGCCAAGAACTACCTGCTGGCCCAGAACGGCACCGGCAACGACATCAAGGGCGCGCCGAAGGCCTTCACCGCCGCCGGCCTGAGCAAGGTCTACGCCGGTGCGGCCGCGGCCGGCTTCTTCGGCGTCAAGCCGGGCGACGCCCGGGTGCCGGACGTCTTCGGCGTCGCGCAGTACGGCGTGGTGTACACCGGCGGGCACGGCAAGGTGGCCGAGCACGGCGGCGGCCACGCGGACGACCTGGACGTGCCGCTGGTCGTCTCCGGCGCCGGCACCCCGGACCACGTGCGCGACTCCGCCCCGGTCGAGACCAAGCAGATCGCGCCCACCATCCTGAAGCTGCTGGGCCTGAACCCGCAGCAGCTGCAGGCGGTCCGCGCCGAGCACACCCAGGTGCTGCCGGTCCGCTGACCCCGGTGCGCCGCCCGGCCGGGCCGGTCAGCCGACCAGCCCGGCCAGTTCGCCGCGCGAGGAGATGCCCAGCTTCGGATAGGCCTTGTACAGGTGGTGCCCCACCGTGCGCGGGCTGAGGAAGAGCTGGGCGGCGATCTCCCGGTTGGACAGCCCGCGGGCCGCCAGCCGGGCGATCTGCTCCTCCTGCGGGGTCAGCCCCGCCAGCGGCCCGGCGGCCTGCGCCACCGGCACCGCGTCACCGGCCGCCGCCAGCTCGGTGCGGGCCCGCTCGGCCCAGGGCGCGGCGCCGAGCCGCTCGAAGACCTCCAGCGCCGACCGCAGTCGGGCCCGGGCCTCGGTGCGCCGCTTGCCGCGCCGCAGCCACTCGCCGAACAGCAGCTCGGTGCGGGCCAGCTCGAACGGCCGGTCGACCTGCCGGTGCAGCTCCAGTGCGGCCAGGTAGCCCGACTCGGCCAGCTCCGGCGGGCCCAGCAGGGCCTGGCAGCGCAGCACCAGGGCCCGGCTCCAGGCCGGTCCGCCGGACCGCTCGGTCCACCGCGCGAACCGCTCGAAGGCCTCCTCGGCCCGCTCCGGCCGGCCCAGCCGCACCGCGGCCTCGACCAGGTCGGGCACCGTGCGCACCGCCGACACGTGGTGCCGGTGCGGTCCGGCGGTGTGCGCGGCCAGCCGGTCCACCACCTCGGCCGCCCGCCCCTGCGCCAGGTCGTGCGCGGCCAGCGCCCACTGCGACCAGGAGCTGCCGGCCGCCCAGCGGGCGCCGCGGGCCCAGGTGCTCTCCGCGGTGGCCTCGGCCACCCGGCGACCGACCCGCCCGGCGTCGCCGCAGAGCGCGGCCAGGTAGGCGTCGAAGGCGGCCAACTGGCTCTCCCACTGCGGTTGACCGAGGTCCCGGGCCAGCCCCAGCCCCTCGGCGGCGGCCAGTTCGGCCGCCCGGTGCCGGCCGTGGAACAACTCGGCCTCGGCCAGGAAGAAGAGCAGCGTGGGCAGCGAGCCCACCGCGCCCGCCGCGCGCGCCTCGGCGACCAGGTCCACCGCCAGGGCCAGGGTCTGCTCGTCGCGCCCGTCCACCAGGCCCGCCCCGCACAACTGCACCAGGTCGCGCGGGGACTGGGCCCCCGCCGCCCGGGCCGACCGGGCCGCCCCCGCCAGCGGGCCCGGTCGCGGACCGGTCCACGGACCGCTCAGCGCCGGCCGCGCCGCCGCGGTCAGCTGCGCCACCAGCGGCACCACCGCGTCCCCGGCGGGCAGCCGGAGCGCGGCCAGCCGGTCCAGCACCTCGGCCACCTGCTCCTCGCCCAGGTACCAGGCGGCGTGGAAGCCCAGCAGCAGCGCCCGCGCGACCAGCTCCGGCTCGATCCCGCGCCCGGCGGCCAGCAGCAGCAGCCGGTACGCCTCGGGGCAGTCGCCGCGCCAGAACGCGGCGGTGGCCCGGACCCAGTCCAGCACCGCCCGCTGCACCGGCTCCTCGACCGAGTCGGCGGCCCGCTCGGCCAGGTCGGCGGCCCGGTCGGCCTGGGCGGCGTCCAGCGCGGCCTCGGCGGCGAGCAGCAGCCGGGCGGCCCGCCCGGCCCGGTCCGGCGAGAGCGCGGCGGCCCGCTCGTAGGCGGCGCAGGCCCCCGCGTGGCCGGCCCGGGCGGTGGCCCGCCGACCGGCCAGTTCCAGGGCCCTGGCCAGCTCCTCGTCCGGCCCGTCCGCCGCCAGCGCCAAGTGCCGGTCGCCCCGCTCCCGGTCGCCGTCGGCCCGCAGCAGCGCGCCCAGCACCCGGTGCACCGCGCGCACCCGCTCCGGCCCGGCCTGGTCCAGCACCGCCCGGCGCAGCAGCGGGTGACGGAACGCCAGCCGCCCGCGGCCGTCCCGGCGCAGCACGCCGGACCGCTCGGCAGCGGCGGCCTCGGCGGGATCGGCGCCCAGCTCGGCGGCGGCCCGCTGCACCGTCCCCGGCTCGCCGCGCTCCTCGGCGGCGGCCGCCAGCAGCAGCGTCCGGGCCCCGGCCGGCAGTTGGTCCAGCTGTCCGAGCAGGGCCCGGCGCAGCCGCTCGGTCATCGCCAGCTCACCGACCGGGCCGGACAGGTCCAGCGCGGCCGGCAGTTCGGTCAGCGCCAGCGGGTTGCCCTGCGCCTCGGCCAGCACCCGGTAGCGCAGTCCGGCCCGCTCCGGTCCGGCCAGCCGCTCGCCGAGCAGTTCGGCGGCCGCGGCGGGCTCCAGCGGCGCCGGGCGCAGCTCGTCCAGCCCGGCCGCGGCGAAGCCGTGCTCACCGTCGCGGGCCGCGAAGAGCAGCACCACGCCCTCGCGGTCCAGCCGCCGGGCGGCCAGCAGCAGCGCGTCCGCCGAGGACCGGTCCAGCCAGTGCGCGTCGTCCACCAGGCACAGCAGCGGCCGCTCCAGCGCGAGTTCGGCCAGCAGCCCGAGCACCGCGAGCCCGGCCAGCAGCCGGTCGGCGGAGCCGCCCGCCGCCCCCGGCGCCGGCTCGGCCAGGCCGAAGGCCGCCTCCAGTGCCCGCCGCTGCGGCCCCGGCAGCGCCGGCAGCTTCGCCAGCGCGGGCGCGAGCAGCAGGTGCAGCCCGGCGAACGGCAGGTCCGCCTCGGACTCCACCCCGCCCGCACGCAGCACCCGGAACCGCCCGCCCGCCCGCGCGGCCGCCTCCTCCAGCAGCGCGCTCTTGCCGATCCCCGGCTCCCCGCGCAGCACCAGCACCCCGCTGCGCCCCTCGACCGCCCGCTCCAGCAGCGCCGCCACGGCCGCCTGCTCCCGTGCCCTCCCGTACAGCATGGGTCGACCCTACCGAGGGCACGGGCGGACCGGTCCGGCGGACCGGCGGGCGACCTGACGGACCATCAGCCCCAGGGTGCGGGTCCGCGGCACGCCGACCCGCTGGTGGCGGCGGTCGGAGCCGGCTCCCGGACGCCGCCGCCCGGGGGCCGGCTCCCCCACCCCCCTGACGCAGTGCCTGCGATCCGTGCCAAAGTGACTCGGATGAGTAGCGAGAAGAACGACGTGCCCGCCTGGGAGCAGCGGTTCCGGGCCGCGAGGGTGTCCCTGCCGGACTGGGCGGACGACGCTCCCGAGCGTTCGCTGTACGTCTCCAACGCGACCGGCACCTTCGAGGTGTACGCCTGGGACCGGACCACCGGCACGCACCGCCGGGTGACCGACCGCCCCCACGGCACCACCGACGCGGCCCTGTCCCCCGACGGCGCCTGGGTCTGGTGGTTCGACGACACCGACGGCGACGAGTTCGGCGTCTGGCGCCGCCAGCCGTTCGCCGGCGGGCCGGACGAGGAGGCCGTGCCCGGCCTGGCCCCGTCCTACGAGGCGGGCCTGGCGCTCGGCCGGGACGGCACCGTGGTGGTCGGCCGCTCGACCGACGAGGACGGCACCACCCTCCACCTGCTGCGCCCCGGCGCCGCGGCCCCCGAGGAGATCTACCGGCACGCCGAGTACGGCGGGGTCGGCGACCTCTCGCACGACAGCACCCTGCTGGCCGTCGACCACACCGAGCACGGCGACGCGATGCACTCGGCGATCCGGGTGCTGCGCACCGCGGACGGCGGCACGGTGGCCGAGCTGGACGAGGTGACCGGGCACGACGAGCCGCGCGGGCTGGCCTGCCTGGGCTTCGCGCCGGTGCCGGGCGACAACCGGCTGCTCGTCGCCCACCAGCGCCGCGGCCGCTGGGAGCCGATGGTCTGGGACCCGCTGACCGGCGCCGAGACCGAGCTGGTGCTGCGCACCGAGCAGGGCCTGCCGCTGCCCGGCGACGTCTCCGCCCAGTGGCGGCCGGACGCCGCCGCCCTGTTGGTGGAGCACGAGTTCGAGGCGCGCAGCGAGCTCTACTCCTACGACCTGGCGAGCGGCGTGCTGTCCCGGCTGGACACCCCGCGCGGCACCGTGGCCGGCGCCACCGCCCGCCCGGACGGCTCGGTGGAGTACCTGTGGTCGTCGGCCGCCGAGCCCTCCGCGGTCCGCTCGACGGCCGGCGGCGTGGTGCTGCGGGCACCGGGCACGGTGCCGCCCGGCTCGGTCCCGGTGGAGGACGTCTGGGTGGACGGCCCGGGCGGCCGGGTGCACGCGCTGGTGCAGCGCCCGGCGGGCGAGGGACCGTTCCCGACCGTCTTCGAGGTGCACGGCGGCCCGACCCACCACGACAGCGACTCCTTCGCGGCCGGGCCGGCCGCCTGGCTGGACCACGGCTTCGCGGTGGTCCGGGTCAACTACCGCGGTTCCACCGGCTACGGGCAGGCCTGGACCGACGCGCTGCGCGAGCGGGTCGGCCTGATCGAGCTGGAGGACATCGGCGCGGTGCGCGCCTGGGCGGTGGCCGCCGGACTGGCCGACCCGGAGCGGCTGGTGCTCTCCGGCGGCTCCTGGGGCGGCTACCTCACCCTGCTGGGGCTGGGCGTGCAGCCCGGGGACTGGACGCTGGGCCTGGCCGCGGTGCCGGTGGCCGACTACCTGACCGCCTACGCCGACGAGATGGAGGCGCTCAAGTCGCTGGACCGCACCCTCTTCGGCGGCACCCCCGAGGAGGTGCCGGAGCGCTGGCAGGCCTCCTCGCCGCTGACCTACGTGGACCGGGTGCGGGTACCGGTCTACATCAGCGCCGGGGTGAACGACCCGCGCTGCCCGATCCGGCAGATCGAGAACTACGTGGCCCGGCTGGAGGAGCTCAAGGTCCCGCACGAGGTGTACCGGTACGACGCCGGGCACGGCTCACTGGTGGTGGAGGAGCGGATCAAGCAGCTGCGGCTGGAGATCGACTTCGCCCGGCGGCACCTGGGCTGAGCCGGCCCGGGTCAGCCGGCGGCCGGGGCCGGGTCCAGACCCAGGGCCCGGTCCTGCGCCGCCTCCGCCTCGCGGCGGGCCAGCCGGAACCACATGAAGCCGACGAAGCCGGCGAAGACGAACCACTCCAGGGTGTAGCCGAGGTTCTGGAAGGCCCGGGCGGTCAGCCCGTCGCCGCCGTCCGGCTGCGCGGTGGGGACCGCGGTCAGTCCGGCGGGCACGTCGTCGGCGGCCACCCAGCCGTCGTACACCGGGTACGGCAGCAGGTTGACCAGGGTGGCCGGGCTGATCGTGCCCAGTTGCCCGACCGGCAGGCCGCCGGCCACCGCGCCGTTGCTGCCGCTGGTCTCCGGGGCCTGCAGCCGACCGGTCAGGGTGACCTGGCCGGCGGGTGCGGCGGGCGGCCGCGCACCGCTCGCGCTGCCGGGCGCCCAGCCGCGCACCACGCTCACCGCGCGGCCGTCGGCGGTGCGCAGCGGGGTGAGCACGTAGTAGCCGGAGCGGCCGTCCACGGTGCGCTCCGGCACCAGCAGCTGGTGCGCCGGGTCGTAGCTGCCCGTCACGGTCACCGGCCGGCCGACCGTCACCGTGCTGACCACCGCGCCGGGGCCGGCCAGCACCGAGTCCAGGGCCACCGGCGCGCCGCCCGGCGCCGCCTTGGCGCCGGTGTGGTGGCTGCCCACCCGGGCCTCGAACCGACCCAGCTGCCAGGAGCCCAGCCAGAGGCAGCAGGCGATGGCGGCCAGCGCGAGCACGGTGGAGCCGAGCCAGCGCGGAGTCAGGAGGAATCGGTACACAGCACCACGGTAACCACCCGCGCCGAGCGCCCTTCCCCGGGGGGCTACTGCCCCACCAGTGGCGGGTCGACGTACACCTTGCCGACCGGGCAGGTGTTGCCGACCGTGTAGCTGCCCACCGACGGGCCGGTGTAGAGCGGGCGGTGGCTCAGGGTGATGGTGGTGGTCGGCAGCGGGCTCGGGGACGGGCTGGACGGCGGGGACGACGGGCTGGCGCCGCCGGTGGTGGCCGGATCGGGCGAGGCCGCGGCGCTGGCGGCCGGGCTGGCCGTGCTCCGCGGGCTGGGCGCGGCGGCCGTGCAGTTCTGGTCCGGGACCCAGACCCAGGGCAGCTGGTAACGGCTACCCGCCGGCATCAGCCTGGGCAGCGGGGAGATCGCGACCGGGTTCGGGATCAGGCTGCCCGGGTCGCCCGCCACGTGGGCGACCACCTGGATCGAGGAGCCGGTGCCGGACGACGCGTAGACGTCGCCCGCCTCGATCAACACGCACGGGTGACCGGAACCGTTCAGCACGTTGATCACCCCGGACACCCGGCCCGCCGGGTCCGGCGCCACCGCGGTGGTACCGCTGTCCACGAGGTCGCCGCGGCCGCAGTCCGGCACCGCGGTGGGCGAGGGCAGCATGCTGGGCGGGACCGACCCGGACGGGAGGGCACTGGCCGCGGTGGGCGAACTGCTCGCACCGGCGCTGCCGGAGGAGGTGCTGCCCGGCTGGGCCTGCCCCGGCCCCGGCACCGGCGCCGCCGGCTCCCTGCTCGGCGACTGCGCGCTGCCGGTGCCCGAGCCGGTGCTGCTGAGCGCCGGGACCGGCCCGGTGCTGGTGGTGCCGTCGGAGAGCTGGAAGGCGCCCAGGCCGTTCAACGTGGGCAGCCCCACCGCGCACAGCAGGGTGACCGCCGCCGCCCCGGCCCGCACCCGCCGCCGCTGGGCCCGTCTGGCCGGCACCGCCCGCTGCAGCCGCGGCAGCGCGTCGGTGACCGGCTGCACGCCCGCCACCGCGCGGTTCAGCATCGCGCGCAGCGCCTGCTCCTCGCCCCAGCTGGGCTCGGGGGCGGCGGGGGTCGGCTCGATCCAGAGCGAGTCGTCCGGCCCGTCGGGCCGGCCGGGTGACGTCCCGTCCGGTCGGCGGTACTCAGTCATTGCCGCTCTCCATCAGCACCCGCAGGGCCGCCAGGCCGCGCGAGCCGTAGGCCTTCACCGCGCCGACCGAGATCCCGAGCAGTTCGGCAACCTGAGCCTCCGTCATATCGGCGTAGTAACGCAGCACCAGCACCTCACGTTGACGCCGCTGCAGGCTCTGCAGAGCCGTCTTCAGTTGGTCGCGCTCCAGAGCATCGTAGGCGCCCTCCTCCGCACTGGCCATGTCAGGCATGGGCTTGGGCAGCAGGCGCAGCCCGAGGATGCGCCGACGCAGCGTGCTGCGCGACAGGTTAACCACGGTCTGCCGCAGGTACGCCAGGATCTTCTCCGGTTCGCGCACCCGCCGCCGGGCCGAGTGCACCCGGATGAACGCCTCCTGCACCACGTCCTCGCAGCTCGACAGGTCGTCGAGGAGCAGTGCGGCCAGCCGCAGCAGGGCACGGTAGTGCGCCTGGTAGGTCGTGGTCAGCAGGTCGACGCTGGCACCCGCCGAAGTATCAGTCGCCGAAGTGGTCATCTGTGGTTCAGCGGCCGCTCGCCGAACGCGCGTCGGCGCTGCCACCGCCACCGCATGCACCACCGCCAGGTCTGTCACGCCCGTTGGACACTTGATCCCCCCTCAGGGTTGCCCCACCTGGCCCACATTCTTCCGCACGCGACGGAGCCCCCTCCACTGGAAGGGGGCTCCGGACGGAAATCATTCGGTTTGGTGCTCGGTATCCGTACCGATCGGTCGTCGGACGGTCGCTTCCGCAGCGGCCGGTCCGGCGGTCCGGACGGCGGGCGGACCCGGCGGCGGGGTCGGCAGCGGGGTCAGCGGCCGGTCCCGCCGTAGACCACGGCCTCGTCGGTGTCGCTGTCCAGGCCGAAGGCGCTGTGCACGGCGCGCACCGCCTCCGGGATGTCCTCGGCCCGGGTGACCACCGAGATCCGGATCTCCGAGGTGGAGATCAGCTCGATGTTGACGCCGGCCTCGGCCAGCGCCTCGAAGAAGGTCGCGGTGACCCCGGGGTTGGACTTCATGCCGGCGCCGACCAGCGAGAGCTTGCCGATCGCGTCGTCGTAGCGCAGCGACTCGTAGCCGATGCCCTCCTTGACCCGGCCCAGCGCGTCGATGGCCTTCTGGCCCTCGGTCTTGGGCAGGGTGAAGGAGATGTCGGTCAGACCGGTGGCGGCGGCCGAGACGTTCTGCACCACCATGTCGATGTTGACCTCGGCGTCCGCGATCGCCCGGAAGATCCGCGCGGCCTCGCCCGGCTTGTCGGGCACGCCGACGACCGTGACCTTCGCCTCGGACGTGTCGTGGGCGACTCCGGAGATGATGGCCTGCTCCATCTCGCCCCCTTCGGGCTTGTTCGGGTTGGTGTTGCTGACGATGGTCCCCGGCAGACCGGAGAACGACGATCGTACGTGGATCGGGATGCTGTAGCGCCGCGCGTACTCCACACAGCGGTCCAGCAGCACCTTGGAGCCCGAGGAGGCCAGCTCCAGCATGTCCTCGTAGGCGATCCAGTCGATCTTGCGGGCCTTCTTGACCACCCGCGGGTCGGCGGTGAACACGCCGTCCACGTCGGTGTAGATCTCGCAGACCTCGGCCTTCAGCGCGGCGGCGAGCGCCACCGCGGTAGTGTCCGAGCCGCCCCGGCCCAGGGTGGTGATGTCCTTGCTCACCTGGGAGACGCCCTGGAAGCCCGCCACGATCGCGATGTTGCCCTCGTCCAGCGCGGAGCGGATCCGGCCGGGCGTGACGTCGATGATGCGCGCCTTGTTGTGGACCTGGTCGGTGATCACACCGGCCTGGCTGCCCGTGAAGGACTGGGCCTCGTGTCCCAGGGATTTGATCGCCATCGCCAGCAGGGCCATGGAGATCCGCTCTCCAGCGGTCAGCAGCATGTCGAACTCGCGGCCGGCAGGAATCGGGGAAACCTGCTCGGCGAGTTCGATGAGCTCGTCCGTCGTGTCGCCCATCGCGGACACCACGACGACGACCTCATGGCCGGCCTTCTTGGTGTCGACAATTCGACGGGCTACGCGCTTGATGCCCTCGGCATCCGCAACGGATGAGCCGCCGTACTTCTGCACGACAAGGCCCACGTGCGCTCCTCGACTGAGTCGTGTTCGGGGGGTGGTGCCCGGCGCGGGGTGGCGCCGTCCGGTCCCCCGGACCCCCATGGGTATGGGGGTTGCGGTCGCCGGTCAGTCTACCGAGCAGGGACCGCCCGTCTGCCGTAGTTCATATGATGAGACTGCAATATCGAGTTCTGAACGGCCGCTCCGCGCAGGTCTGCGGGCGGGTGCGACCGGGCACGAAAGGAATTTCGCCCAGGGGGGTGGCACGGGCTCGGAATTTGCCGGGAAAGATTTTTTCGGATTCCGCCCGGCCCGGGGTTCACAGACCCAGTTCCGCCGCCATCAGGTCGCCCGCCTGCTCCGCCAGCTGCTCGTCGGTGAGCCCGTCGTCGTCGGTGTCCGCGCCGTCCGGCACCGCGCCGATCGGGCTGTCCATCCGCACGTGGGCGATCAGCGACTGCAGCGCGCGCAGCACCGCGGTGCAGGTCGAGCCCCAGCTGGAGAGGTAGGAGTACTGCCACCACCAGAGCGCCTCGCTGATCCGGCCCTCCTCGTAGTGGGTCAGGCCGTGCCGCAGGTCGCTCACCACACCGGCCAGGTCGTCCGAGATCCGGAAGGCGCTCGGCTTCTCCGGCGGGCCGTACGGGTCGAAGACCTCGTGGTAGACGTCGATCGGGGCGAGCAGCTCGGCCAGGTGCTCGCGCAGCTCGACGCCGTCCGGCTCCGGGCCGGCGTCCGGCTCGAACCGGTCCTCCGGGAGCACGTCCTCGACCGCGCCGAGCCGGCCGCCGGCCAGCAGCAGCTGGGAGACCTCCAGGAGCAGCAGCGAGATCGCACTGCCCGGCTCGTCACCCCTGGCGATCTCGGTCACGGCGACCACGAAGCTCTTCACCGAATCCGCGATCTGCACCGCGAAGTCGTCCGGCTCCTGGCTGTGCACCGCCTGGTGCGCGCTGTTCTCAGACATCGAGCAGTCGTCTCCCTTCGAAGGCCCGGCCGAGGGTGACCTCGTCGGCGTACTCAAGGTCCCCGCCGACCGGCAGCCCGCTCGCCAGTCGGGTCACCTTCAGGCCCATCGGCTTGCACAGCCGGGCCAGGTAGGTGGCGGTCGCCTCCCCCTCCAGGTTGGGGTCTGTGGCCAGGATCAGCTCGCCGACGCTGCCGTCGGCCAACCGGGCCAGCAGCTCCCGGATGCGCAGATCGTCCGGCCCGACGCCCTCGATCGGACTGATCGCCCCGCCCAGCACGTGGTAGCGGCCGCGGAACTCGCGGGTCCGCTCGATCGCCACCACGTCCTTGGACTCCTCGACCACGCAGATCACCGAGAGGTCGCGGCGCGGGTCCAGGCAGACCCGGCACCGCTCGGCCTCCGCGACGTTGCCGCAGACCGTGCAGAACCGGACCTTCTCCTTGACCTCCAGCAGCGCGTGCGCGAGCCGGCGGACGTCCACCGGATCGGACTGCAGGATGTGGAAGGCGATCCGCTGGGCGCTCTTGGGCCCGACGCCGGGCAGCCTGCCCAGTTCGTCGATCAGGTCCTGAACCACGCCCTCGTACACCGCTCTGCCTTCCTCGTCGCGCCGTGCGCGCTGGTCGTCGCTTCGCCCTCATCATCCAACGAACCGGGCCCCGGGCACAGCTCCCGGCCTGCTGTTGTCCGCAAACGTTCAGGGTTGATCTTTTGGCGTTCGCCTGCCGGTCCGGGGGCCGGGTGCGCCGGCCCCCGTCGGGCGGAGCGTCAGAACGGCAGCCCGGGGATCCCGCCGCCCAGGCCCTGGGTCAGCGGGCCCATCCGCTCGGCCTGCAGCTTCTGGGCGGCGGCGCCGGCGTCGCGGACCGCGGCCAGCACCAGGTCGGCCAGCGTCTCGGTGTCCTCCGGGTCGACCGCGGCCGGCGCGATGGTGAGTGCGGTCAGCTCGCCGTTGCCGCTCACCGTCGCCTCGACCAGGCCGCCGCCGGCGGTGCCGGTCAGGCGGGCCGCGGCCAGCTCCTGCTGGGCCTTGGCGAGGTCTTCCTGCATCTTCTGCGCCTGCTTGAGCAGGGCCTGCATGTTGGGCTGGCCGCCACCAGGGAACACGGTCACTCCTGACTGGAAATCTGCGGTGCCGTCCCGGCCGGTGCCGGGCTGACTGCCTGTCGACTCTCGACGACGGGTCGAGCCTACGTCCTGCCGACGCCTGCTCAGCCGCCGTGCTGGATCTCCTCCAGCACCGTGGCGCCGAGCTCACGCATGATCAGTTCCTCGGCGGAGGCGCCCTGGGGCTGCGGCGGGGCCGGGACGTCGTCGTACAGGTCCTCCGGCGGGTAGTCGTCGTCCGGCTCCATCGGCGGCGGCCCGGCGGGGGCCGACGGGCGGCCCGCCGACGGCTGCGGGGCCGCCGGGCCGGGCTGGGCGGACGGGGCGAACTGCGCGGCCGGCGGCGGGTAGCCGGTGGGCTGCGCGGCGGCGGGCGGCTGCTGGGGCGCGGCGGCCGGCGCGGGCCCGGGCTGGTGCCCGCC
>NZ_JBHYKG010000172.1:0-17817 GCF_042741245.1 Kitasatospora sp. NPDC058965 | reverse complement strand
GCGGCGCGGGCCGCGGCCAGCTCGGCCCGGCCCTCGGCGGCGGCGGCCTCCCGGGTACGGGCGGTGGCCTGCTCGGCCACGGTGCGGGCCTGCTCCAGGCCGGCGGTGGCGCTCTGCTCGGCGTCGGCGGCGTGCAGCGCGGCCCGGGCCGGGTCGGTCTCGCCCGCACCGTCGATCCAGCCGGCGGTGACGGCGGCGTGCAGCTCCTGCTCCACCTCGGCGAGCCGCTGGCGCAGGTGGTCGGCCTCCGAGCGGGCCTTCTGCCCGGCGGTGGCGGCGGCCAGCCCGTCGGCCTGGGCCTGCGCGCCGTCCGCCTGGATCTCGGCGGCGCGGGCCTCCTCGGTCTCGGCCCGCTCCTCGGCGGTGCCGGCGGCCGCCTCCAGTGCGTGCGCCAGGGCGCCGGCGGCCTGGGCCCGGGCGGCGAGCGCGGGGGCCGCGTCCAGCTCGGCCTCGCGGATCGCGGCGGCCACCCGGGCGGCCCGGTCGGCGGCGGCGCGGTGGCGCAGCACCGCCTCGGCGGCCTGCCAGGCGGAGTACAGGGTGCGCGCGTCCAGCAGCTCGCGGCGCAGGCCGGCCGCCTCGGCGGTGGCGGCGGCCAGCGACAGCGTGGCGTGCCGGTGGGTCAGCTCGGCGGTGATCAGCGAGTGGCGGGTCCGGTCGGCCTCGGCGGCGGTCACCGCACCGGCGGCGGCGGCCACCTCGATCGCCAGGTCCTGGGCCCGCTCCCGCTCGGCCCCGGCCCGGGCGGCCAGCGCCTGGGCCAGCCGGCGGGTGCGCCGCTCGGCGGCCCGGTGCGCCTCGCGCACCGACTCGCGCGCGGCGGTCGCCGTGACGATCCGCTCCAGCAGCTCCACCGAGCCGGCCGTGAACTCCCGCTCGGCGACCAGCTCGGCGCGCCGGCCGAGCTTGGCGGCGAAGCCGTGCACCAGGTCGGCCAGCCCGTCGGTGTCCCGGGTGTCGGTGACCGCGCGCAGCAGCAGGTCGGTGAAGTCGGCGTCGTGCTTGACCGCGAAGAGGCCGGCCGCCTCGCCCTCGTCGGCGTTCATCTCGCGCTGGTAGCGGAACAGCTCCGGGTCCAGGCCGAGCTCGTTGAGGTGCTCGGTCCACCGGTCGTGGCCGTCCTCGAAGGTCAGGTCGAGGTAGGGGTAGGCCTTGGCGGCCTCGGTCATCGCGTCCCGGAAGCCCTTCATGGTGCGCCGGCGCCCGCGCGGCCGGGCGGTCGGGTCGCCCAGCGCGGCCCGCTCGGCCACCGGGAGCGCGTCCAGCGTCAGGCCGGGGCCGGGCCGGAAGGAGTACCAGGTCTCGGCGAACTTGCGCGGGTCGGAGGAGACCTGGCGGCCGCGCCACTCGCTGACCTTGCCGACCACGATCAGCTCGCCGGTCACGGTGTGCTGCCACTCCAGCGCCACGTGGCCGCAGTCGTCGGCCAGCAGGAACTTGCGCAGCACGCCGGAGCTGGCGCCGCCCAGGGTGTTGCGGTGGCCCGGCAGCATCACCGAGAAGATCAGCTTGAGCAGCACCGACTTGCCGCCGCCGTTCTCCAGGAACAGCACGCCGGCCGGGGCCGGCCGGCGCTGCGGGCCCTCCGGCTCGTCACCGAACATGCCCAGCTGGCGCGGTGCGGGGTCGGCCACCGGCTCGCCGACTCCGCGCAGGTCCAGCACGGTGTCGGCGTAGCGGGCGCCGGCCGGGCCGATGGAGTAGAGGCGGACCCGGTTGAGCTCGTACATGTGCAGCCTTCGACGGTCGATCAGGTGATGAGCGCTCAGAGCGAGTGGAACGGCAGGCCGGCGTCGGCCACCAGCTCCTCGGTGTGGTCGGCGGGCAGCAGGGTGGCGGTGCCGTCGCTGACCGGGACCACGCCCAGCTCCAGCAGTTCGGCCATCGCGGCGCCGCCGGCCAGGTCGCGGACCTGCAGCTGGTAGCGGGCGGTGGTCCGGTAGGTGCCGCCGGCGTCGTCCGCGGTCTTCTGCAGGAAGCCGGACTCGACCAGGAAGGCGACCGCCTTGCCGGTGATGCCGATGGTGGAGCCGGACAGCCGGCGGGCGTCCTTGGTGGCGCCGGTGGTGGAGCGGCGGGCCCACACCCGCCAGGCGGCCTCCAGGCCGGGGGCGTCGCTGGCCGGGTCGGTGTTGTCGCCGACCAGCTCGGCCTGCTCCTCCAGTCGGCGGCAGGCCTGCCGGACGAAGGCGTCCACGCCGTTCACCGTGATCCGGCCCAGGTAGCCGTCGTCGGCCAGGTCCTCGGGCCGCGGGAACGCCATCGCGGCCACGGCCAGGTGGGCCAGGCCGTGCAGGAACCGGTCGGTGGTCTCCGAGGCGGCGCGGCGCGAGTAGTCGCCCATCCGCACCGCGAAGACCGAGTCCTCGCCGGCCGCCAGCGCCATGCCGGCCCGCGGCGAGACCTCCAGCACCACCAGGCCCAGGCCGGTGGCTACCGCGTCGGCCAGCCGGGCGAAGGCGGGGTCGTCGCGGTAGCGGCGGACCAGCTCGGTGTACTCGGCGTCGCGGGCCGGGAGCAGTCTGGCCTGCAGGCCGAAGGAGACCAGGCGGGAGGCGTCGGCCACGTCACTGGGCGTCAGCGCGGCGGCGGGGGCGCCGTCCTGGGGGCTGGTCATCGGTGCTGCTCCTAGCTGAGTGTTCGTCACTGCGCGTCCTGCCGGTCGGCCGCCATGCCCGCCGCGTCCAGCAGCGCGCTGCCGACGATCAGGTCGGCGCCGCCGAACTCCGGGTCGGCCAGCGGGGTGCCGTCGTCCACCGCGAAGAGCAGCCGCTGCTCGCCCTGGCGGTAGGCGGTGCCGACCGGCGGGCTGGCCGCGTGCACCGACAGCAGGGCGACCAGGTAGGGCAGCTCCGGGTCCTGCCGGCGGGCCTCGGCGAGCAGGCCGGAGAGCCGGCGCGGCGCGTCCGGCGGCAGGTCGAGCAGCTGCAGCGCGGCCTCCAGCTGGGCCTCGGAGAACCGGCTGTCGTCCGGGGTGGCGACCAGGTCGGGGTCGGGCAGCTCGGCGCCCAGGTGCTCGCGCTCCACCGGCGGGGTGAGCAGCAGCTCGACCAGGTCGTTGACCCGGACGGCGGTCGGCGTGCGCAGGCCGGTGCCGCGGGCGAAGAAGGCGTCGGTGGGGCGGATCGCCTGCTCCACCGGCAGCCGCAGCGCCGGGGCGAGCAGCTGGCCGTACAGGTCGATCCCGGCCCGGGCGGCGGGGGCGGCGAAGGCCTGGCGGTCCTGCTCGGCGCGGAACAGCGGGCCGGCCTCCAGCAGCCGGGTCTGCAGCTGGGTGTGCCGGCGGATGCAGTCCTTGACGATGTCGACCAGCTCGGCGGCCTGGCGCTTGTGGTCGGCGCCCTCGGCCTCGTCGCGGATCCGGCGGATGTTGGTGAGGATCGCGTTCTCGTGCCGGTAGCGGTCGGCGATGTGCTCCAGCGCCTCGTCGATCAGGTCGGGCACGGCCTGCATCCAGTCGACCGCGCGGACGTTGCGCCGGGTCGCCTCCAGGGCGCGGCGCAGCGTCTCGGCGTACTGGACGGTGCGGTAGCGGGCCTGCTCGGCGGCGAGCTGGGCGTCGGCCAGGCGGCCGCGCTTGATCAGCACCTCCAGCTTGACCTCGGCGGCGATCTGGGCCGAGGTGACGTCCGTGTCGAGCGCGCCGACCAGGACGTTGACCGCCTCGTCGGTGGTGCGCAGGTAGACCCCGCCGTCCGGGCCGGGGACCTCCTCGATCAGCTTGAAGTCGTAGTCGCGCCGCAGGTAGACGCCGTCCTGACCGAAGGTGCCGTAGACGGCGCGGAAGCCGCGGTCCACGCTGCCGACGTTGATCAGCGACTCCAGCACCCAGCGGGCCACCCGCTGGTGCTCGGCACCCGGCCGCCCGGGGTGCTGGGCGGCGACCCGCGGCAGCAGGCGGCCCAGCACTATCTCGCGGTCGGCGCCGGTGTCGAAGTCCATGTGCAGGGTGACCAGGTCGATCGTGGCCAGGCCGACCTCGGCCATCGCGTAGCCGCCGTACTCGCCGGCCAGGTTGACCTTGCGGTTGTCCAGGTCGTGCAGCGGGGCGGTGCAGGCCAGCGCCTTGAGGCGGCGGGCCAGCCCCTCGTCGGCCGCCGGGCCCGGGGCGGGGCGGGTGGCCGTGGGCACGGGGTCGGCCGCCGGCCGGGGCGTGGCGGGCCCGAGCTCGGGCTCGGCGGGCTGGGCGGCGATGACGGTCACGGGGGTAAAGCCTAGGGCCCCGTGCCGACAGGTCCGAAACGCTCCTTCTCGTCCCGCTTCGTCCTGGGCTTCCCGATGGAGTTGAACACGTTCAAAATAACCTCTAGGGTAACCGCCATGACAGGAATCGATGCGGTGCGGGAACGGCGCCGGGTGCGCCGGTGGCTGCTGCTCTTCGTGGTGTGCCTGGTGCTGAGCGGGCTGACCGCGTTCCCGTTGCGGGCCGAGTCGGGCCTGCTGGTGGACCTGGCGCACCGGCTGCCGGCGCCGCACGGCGCGACGGCGTGGCTGGAGCGGGTGCACGCCGGCCTGGTGGACGAGGACGCGCGGTACCCGTTCCTGGCGTACGGGACGGACTGGCTGGCCTTCGCGCACCTGGTGATCGCGGGGGCCTTCCTGGGGCCGCTGCGGGATCCGGTGCGCAACGTCTTCGTGGTCCGGTGGGCGCTGGGGGCCTGTGCGGGGATCGTGCCGCTGGCGGTGGTCTGCGGTCCGGTGCGCGGGATCCCGGTCTACTGGAGCTTTGTCGACATGTCGTTCGGGGTGGTGGGGGCGGTGCCGCTGCTGCTGGTGCTGCGCGGGATCCGGCGGCTGGAGCGGGCCGCGGCCGAGCCGCTGCCGCGGAGCGCGGCCGCCCCCCTGGAGCCGGGCGCCGTCGTGGCCTGACGGTGCGCCAGAAGTCGGTGGGCCAAGGGGGTGGCCGCGGCGAACCGGGTCGCGGACGAAGGCCTACGATCGCCTCGGACACCCGCAGCAGCTCCTGGGAGGCAGTCGGCCGTGACCGGTGCGGTGATCGATCTCAACGCGGACCTCGGCGAGGGGTTCGGACGCTGGACCCTGACCGACGACGAAGCCCTGCTCTCCGTGGTCACCAGCGCCAACGTGGCGTGCGGTTTCCACGCCGGCGACCCGCCCACCATGCGCCGGGTCTGCGCGCTGGCCGCCGAGCGCGGCGTGCGGATCGGCGCCCAGGTCTCCTACCGCGACCTGGCCGGCTTCGGCCGCCGCGCGATGGACGTGCCGCCGGACGAACTGGCCGACGAGATCGCCTACCAGATCGGCGCGCTGCAGGTCTTCGCCCGGGCGGCCGGCTCCCGGGTCAGCTACGTCAAGCCGCACGGCGCGCTCTACAACCGGGTGGTGGCCGACAGCGAGCAGGCCGAGGCGGTGGTGGCGGGGGTGCTGCGGGCCGGCGCGGTCTGCGACGGCCCGCTGCCGGTGCTCGGTCTGCCCGGTTCCCGGTTGCTCCAGGTCGCCGAGGGCGTGGGCCTGCCGGTGGTGACCGAGGCGTTCGCCGACCGCGCCTACACCCGGGCCGGCACCCTGGTGCCGCGCCGCGAACCGGACTCCGTGGTGCACGACCCCGAGGCGGTGATCGCCCGGGCGGTCGGGATGGCCCGGGACGGCCTGGTCACCGCGGCGGGCGGCGAGCCGGTGGCGATCGACGCCCGCTCGCTCTGCGTGCACGGGGACACCCCCGGCGCGGCGCAGCTGGCCTGGCGGGTGCGGGGGGCGCTGGCCTCGGCGGGGATCCGGGTGGAGGCGTTCACCTGATGGTGACGGTGCGGGTGGCGGGGGAATCGGGGCTGCTGCTGGAGGTGGCCGACGCCGGGGCGGTGGCCGCGCTGTACCGGCGGCTGCTGGCCGAGCGGGAGCGCGGGGCGCTCGGCGAGGTGGCGGAGATCGTGCCGGCGGCGCGCACGGTGTTGCTGGACGGGGTGGCGGACCCGCGCGCCGTGGCCCGGGAGGTCGGCTCCTGGACGGTGACCGGCGCGGTGGTCCCCGACGGCCCGCTGGTCGAGGTCCCCACCGTGTACGACGGGGCGGACCTGGCGGAGGCGGCCGGGTACTGGGGGGTGTCCGAGGCCGGGGCGGTGGAGCTGCACAGCGGGATCGAGTACCGGGTGGCGTTCTGCGGGTTCCTGCCCGGTTTCGGGTACCTGACCGGGCTGCCGGCCCACCTGCACCTGCCGCGGCGCGCCACGCCGCGGGCCGAGGTGCCGACCGGGTCGGTCGCCGTGGCCGGGCCCTACACGGGGGTGTACCCGCGCTCCTCGCCCGGCGGGTGGCAGTTGCTCGGGCGGACGGAGCTGCGGTTGTGGGATCCGGCGCGGGAGCCCGCGGCCCTGCTGGTACCCGGGGCGCGGGTGCGGTTCGTGCCGGTGCCCGGCGGGGGCGTGCCGTGCGCAGGGGTGCGGTGATGGGTGCGCGGGCGCTGCTGGTCACCCGGCCCGGCCCGCTGACCACCGTGCAGGACCTCGGTCGGGTCGGTGTGGCCCACCTCGGGGTGCCCCGCGCCGGGGCGCTCGACCCGCCCTCGCACCGGGCCGCCAACCGCTTGGTCGGCAACGGGCCGGACGCGGCCACCCTGGAGACCACGCTCGGCGGGGTCGCGGTCCGGGCCGACGGCGGGGCGCTGCTGGTGGCGGTCGCCGGGGCGCCGTGCGCGGTGCGGCTGGACGGCCGGCCGGCCGCCTGGGGGCAGGCCGTGCTGGTCCCCGAGGGCGCGACGCTGGACGTCGGACCCGCCGACGTCGGGGTGCGGTCCTACCTGGCGGTGCGCGGTGGTGTCGCGGTGCCGCCGGTCCTGGGGAGCCGGTCGGCGGACCTGCTGGCCGGACTGGGTCCGGCCCCGCTGCGCGCGGGTGACCGGTTGGCGGTGGGGACGGAGCACGGGGCACCGGGCGCCGAGCTGGTGCCGCTGCCGGCGCCGCCCGCGGAGCTGCTGCTGCGGCTGCGACCGGGGCCGCGGGCGGACTGGTTCGCGCCGGACACCCTCGCACTGCTCCCCCGCTGCCGGTACCGGGTGGCGGCGGCGAGCAACCGGATCGCGCTGCGCACCGAGGGGCCGGCCCTCATCCGGGCGGTGGCGGGCGAGCTGGAGAGCGAGGGGATGGTGCTGGGCGCGGTCCAGGTGCCGCCGGACGGGCGGCCGGTGGTCTTCCTGGCGGACCACCCGACCACGGGGGGCTATCCGGTGCTGGGCGTGGTGGCCGCCGCGGACCTCCCCGCCGCGGCCCAGGCCCGCCCGGGCACCCCGCTCCGGTTCACGGTCCTGCGGGGGTGACCGCCGGGGGCGGGGAGCTTGACCTTCCCCCCGTGGCAAGGTTCAGCCTGGCCACGCCCCCAAAGGAGGACCGTTTGTCGCTGCACACCATCGGTGCATTCGCCCGGGCTGCCGGCCTGTCCGCGAAGGCGCTGCGCCACTACGACGAGCTCGGCCTGCTCCGTCCCGCCGAGGTGGACCCGTTCACCGGGTACCGCTACTACCGCGCGGAACAGTTGGAGCAGGCCCGGCTGGTGGCCCACCTGCGCCGGATCGGCGTGCCGCTGGGCACCATCCGGGAGCTGTGCGGGCTCGCCCCGGAGCGGGCGGCGGAGCAGCTGACGGCCTATTGGGAGCGGGTGCTCGCCGCGACCGCCGAGCGCCAGCAGCTGGTCGACCTGCTGGTCGACCGCCTCACGGGGAGGGACCCTGCCGTGCCCACGCTCACCCTGCACTGCGCCGCCCGCACCGACACCGGGCTGGTGCGCACCAGCAACGAGGACCTCGCCCACGCCGACCCCGGCCTGCTCGCCGTGGCGGACGGGTTCGGCGGCACCGGCCACGGCGCCGCCGCCATCGACGCGCTGCGCCGGTTCGACGCCACCGCCGCCGGCCCGGGCGACCTGCTCAACCTGCTCGGCGAGGCGCTGCACAGCAGCCGGCCCGCCGCACCCGGCGGCAGCACCCTCACCGCGCTGCTGCTCAGCGGCGACCGGCTCGCCCTGGTGCACATCGGCGACTCCCGCGCCTACCTGCTGCGCGGCGCCGACCTGTTCCAGATCACCCACGACCACACCCTGGTCCAGTCCATGGTCGACGAGGGCCGGCTCACCGCGGCCGAGGCCGCCTCGCACCCGCAGCGCTCGCTGCTCCTCAAGGCCCTGGGCGGCGCGCGGGACGTCGACCGGCCCGACTTCTCGGTCCACGAAGCCCGCCCCGGCGACCGCTACCTGCTCTGCTCCGACGGGCTCAGCACGGTCCTGACCGAGGATCAGCTGCGCACCGTGCTCACCACGGTCCCGGCGCCCGAGCAGGCGGTGCAGCAGTTGGTCGCGCTGGCCAACCGGGCGGGCGGGCCGGACAACATCGCGTGCGCGGTGGCCGACGTGACCGCGGCGGGCTGAGCCGGTGCGCCTGCAGACCCGGGAGGCGCCGGCCCCCCGCCTCCTGCTCGACCTCGCCCCGCTGCGCGCCGACCGCGGGTTCGCCCGGTTCTGGGCCACCTCGGTGGTGACCGCGGTCGGGGCCCAGCTCACCGCCGTCGCCGTCCCGCTCCAGGTGTACGGACTGACCCACGACTCCACCTGGGTGGGTGCCGCCGCCCTGGCCGGCCTCGCCCCGCTGGTCCTCGCGGCCCTGTGGGGCGGTGCACTGGCGGACGCGGTGGACCGCCGGCACCTGCTGCGGCTGACCGGTGCGGGGCTCGCGGCGGTGTCGGCGCTGCTGGCGGTGCAGGCCGCGCTCGCACCAGGACGACTGACCCTGGTGGTCCTGCTCGGGCTGGTCGCGACCCAGCAGGCCCTGTTCGGCGTGGCCTCGGGCGTGCGCGGTGCGGTGGTCCCCTGCCTGGTCGCCCGCGAGCGGCTGCCCGCCGCCAATGCGCTGACGGCCCTGGCCACCTGGTCCGGCGGGATCGGCGGACCGCTGCTCGGCGGGGTGCTCGCGGCCGCGGTCGGCCTGGTCCCGCTCTACGCGCTGGACGCGCTGGCGCTCGCCGCCACCCTGGTGCCGCTGCGCCGGCTGCCGGCGCTGCCCGCCCCCGCGGGCGGCCCCGCCCGCGCCGGACTGCGCGAGATCGGCGCCGGGCTGCGGCTGCTGGCCGGGCACCGGGTGCTGCGCACCACGTACCTGGCCGACGCGATCGCCATGGTGTTCGGGATGCCGGCCGCGCTCTTCCCGCAGGTGGCGCAGGAACGGTTCGGGCCGGCCTCGATCGGGGTGCTGGGTGCGGCGATGGCGGCCGGGGTGGTGGCCGGGAACCTGTGCTCGGGCCCGGCCGCCCGGGTGCGCCGGTACGGGGTGGCGGTCACCGTGGCGGTCTGTGCCTGGGGGCTGGCGGTGGCGGGCTTCGGGCTGGCCGACCGGTTGTGGGCGGCCGCGGGCTGGCTCGCGCTGAGCGGCCTGGCGCTCGCCGGCCTGAGCCTGTTCCGCAAGACGCTGCTCCAGCGCACCGCCCCGGACGCACTGCGCGGCCGCCTCCAGGGCGCGGACACGGTGATCGCCGCCGGTGGCCCCCGGCTGGCCGCCCTGGCCCACGGAGCCGCCGGCGCGGCCTGGGGCACCACCTGGGCGATCACCGGCGGCGGCCTGCTGGTGATCCTGGCCATGGCCCTCGCCGCCCCGGGCTTCCGCCCCCACCGCCCGGCGGAATCCGTGGCGGGGTCCTAGGGGCCGCCTTCGACCCCCGGGGCCGCCGCGCGGGCGGGGGTCAGACAGGCCCTAGCGGTCGCGGGAGGTCAGCCGGCCGCGGACCGCGGCGTGGACCTCGGCCTCCTCGGCGGGGTCGGCCGCGAGGCGGCGCAGGCGCTCCAGGACCCGGGCGTCGCCGGTGGTGACCACGTGGCGGGCCGCCAGCTCCCTGGTCGCCTCCTCGCAGTCCCACAGGCACTCCACCGCGGGGCCGCAGGCGAAGTAGCGGTCGGTGAGGGCCAGCGCCTGGGCGGCCCGGCCGCGCAGGTCGGAGGAGGCAGCCTCGCCGTAGATGTGACGGAGCGTCGGAACGGCGTCCGCGGCGGCCAGCCGCCCCGTACCGTCCACCAGTCCGGCCAGGCCGGCACCGCGCACCCCGTGCGCGAGCACCCACTGCCGCAGTCCGGCCACCACGGCCGGAGCGTCCTTGGGCTCGCCGATGTCGGCCAGCAGCAGCACCGCCGCCTCGCCGAGCGCGCTGTCCGCCCCGCCGGTGGCCGGGTCGGCCCAGCGGCGGGCGCTGTCCAGCGCCCGGGTGCCGCGCATCCGGGCCAGGGTGTCCAGGGCGGCCCGCACCACGCGCTCGTCGGCGTCGGCGGCCGCGGCCTCGATCAGCTCGGGCAGCGCCGGGTCGTCGCGGTCCACCAGGTGGCGCAGCGCGGCCCGCCGGGCCCCCTCGCCGCCCTCGCGGGCGGCGTCGAGCAGGGTGTCCCGGTCCTCCGGACGGGCCACCGAGGTCAGGCAGCGCGCGGCCGCGGCGGCCCGGCGCTCCACCGCGCCGGCCTCGGCCGTGCCCGGCTGCGGCTCGTCGGCCCAGGCCAGCACGTCCGCCACGCTCCACCCGGGCATCACGGCGCCGCGGTCGAACTGGCGCTGCCACAGGTCGAACGGGGACTGCTCGCCGGCCGCGGCCACCCGCGGGTGGTGCGGCGCCCACAGCCGCCAGGGCTTGGGCTCGTAGGCGGTGCGGATGGCCGCCCGCAGGGCCGCGTCGCCCTCGGCGTCGGCGGGGAAGCGGGCCAGCACGGCGGGGGCCAGCGCCAGCAGCGCCTCGTCGTCGTCGCGCAGCGCCAGCTCGTCCAGCGCCCAGGTCCAGTTCGACCCGGTGGCGACGTACTGGCGCAGCAGCAGCAGGGCGTCCCGGCGGCCGTAGCCGGCCAGGTGGCCGAGGACGGAGAGGGCGAGGCCGGTGCGGTGCTCGTCCTGGTCCAGCAGGTCGTCGGGGTGGCCGAGGTGGCGCTCGATGCCGCCGAGCGGCGCCTCCAGGTCCATGTAGACGCGTGCGTAGTAGAGGGAGCGGTTCTCGATCTGCCAGTCGCTGCGGGGGTCGCTGGTGACGCACTCCTCAAGAGCGGCGACCGCCTCGTCGCGGTCGGCTGCGAGCGCATGCAGCTGCCCGTCGCCGCGTCCTCTTTGCAGAAGGCCGAGGAGGCTGGCACTGGGGGCTATCACGGGCTCGAACATGAGGTCAGCATCCGTTGCGGCGGTCGTCGTGGCAACGGGATTTCCGTCACCGGGGGCTGGTGGACAAGGTCTGGCGGGCGCCCGGGCGCCGGAATCACCGTAGGTTACCGCCTGTACCGGCGAGAAGCACACAGTCCGGCGCAAGAAGGACATCGGCCCCCCGGCCCGCCCCGGCCCACCGGTCTGGCATATGCCCCGCGAATGTTCCCCGGACATCTGCGGTTCGCCGGACGCGGACCCGCCCGCTGTGGGACAGTCGTGGCATGAGCCACCCCACCCTCGCGGCCTCGCGGGACTGCGCGGCGGTCGAGTGGGACCTGGTCGCGGACACCGTGTCCTGGTCCGCCGAGGCCTACCGGGTGCTGGCCCGCGATCCGCGGCTCGGTCCGCTGACCCTGGACCAGCTCCCCTCCTACGTGGTCGCGCAGGACCGCCCGGCGCTGTGCCGGATGGTCACCGAGGCGCTGGTGCACGGCCGCCCGCTGGACGGCGTGGTCCGGGTCGACCTCGGGCCGCGCCCCGCCGGCGCCGTGCGCTGCACCGGCCGGCCCCGGCTCGGCCCCGACGGCCAGGTGGTCTCGCTGCTGATGGAACTCACCGCGGTCCACTGAGTCACCGCGGTCCGCCGGGCCACCGCGGTCCGCCGCGTCCCACCCGGGCGCGCGCGCCCCACCGGCCCCCCACGCATGCTTGCGGAACAGCGCACATATGCTTCTGCCCGCAGTGTCGGCACAGGGCGGACCTGCACCATACGGAGGACCGTTCCATGGACAGCCAGATTCTTCACAAGGCCGCGTTCCTGCTGCACGAGTGCCACGAGCCCGAGCAGGTCGTGGTGGAGCGGCTGAAGGAGTACTTCCCGGCCCTGACCCTGGTCGAGCGCGAGCGCTACGTGTCGGAGGCCTGGGACAAGGTGCACAGCGCGGGCGCCGAGAACCTCTGACACCGCGGGCCGCCCGACCCCACCGCGGCGGCGGCCCTACTCGGCGGGGCGGCGGGCCGGTGGCACCGCCGCCCTGATCCGTTCCCGCAGCTCGGCCACGGCCGGCAGCGACCGGTAGCGGTCGGACAGCCGGTACATCTGCTCCAGCCGGTCCCAGGTCCGGTGCGAGGAGAGCGCGCCGATCTTCGCCAGCACCTCCTCCGCCTGCTCCTGCGCCGCCTCCGGCTCGCCGCCGATCCAGTGCACCGCGGCGAGCGTCACGTGGTCCAGCGCGCCGGACCGCTCCTGGCCCTGGTCGGCGCGCAGCCGCATCGAGGTCCGCACGTGCTGCTCGGCCCGCGGGCCCGCGGCCGCGTCGTGCTCGGCCAGCGTGCGGTAGACCAGCGACGACATCCCGTTCAGCTCGACCTCGTTGAACGTCCGCGACCAGGCCGGCTGCGGCTCGTCCAGGTCCGCGGCGAAGCAGTCCTCGGCCTCGCCGAGCAGCCGGTGCACCTCGCTGGTGTTGCCCAGGGTGGCGTGCGCCCAGGCCTCCACCGTGTTGAGCATCGCGCGGGTGCGCGGCGCCATGCCGGGCCCGGCGCCGGCCCGGGCCAGCCGCATCAGCTCCAGCGCCTCGGCGCCGCGCCCGTGGTGCAGCAGCTGGCGGGCGCAGCGCGAGACGGACTCGCCGGCCCGCTCCCGGTCGCCGGCCTCCCTGGCCGCCTGGGCGGAGATCACGAAGTAGCGCTGGGCGGCGCTCTCCAGCCCCACGTCGTGCGACATCCAGCCGGCCAGCGAGGCCAGGTTGGCGGCCACCAGCCAGAGTCGGCGGGCCAGCTCCGGCGGGTGGGGGTGGGTCAGCAGACCGCCCACCTCGTTGAGTTGGCCGATCACCGCCTTGCGCTGCAGGCCGCCGCCGCGGGAGGCGTCCCAGGAGCGGAAGACCTCGAAGGCGAGCTCCAGCGACTCCACCTCCTGGGCGCCGACCGGGCCGGGCTCGTAGACGTCGAGCAGCGGGCGGCCGCCCGCGCCGCTGATCATGGTGCGCGGCGCCCGGGCCGCGGTCCGGGCCACGGTCTCGCCGGTGAGCCAGGTGTAGAGGGAGTCGGGCACGACGTCGGCTCCCGCCAGGGTCGAGCCGTCGTCGAGCTGTCCGCGTCGGTTGAGCATGAGATCCATTCCCGTGAACTCGGTGAGGATCTCCGCCGTTCGCTCCGGTTTCCCGGCCTCGGCGCACTGCGCCAGGGCCGTGCCGGTCCGCCGGTGCCGCGCCAGGCCGAGGTCCTCGATGGAGACGACACGGCCGAGCCGCTCGGTGAAGACGGCTGCCAGCACCCGGGGCACCGGATCGCGCGGGATCTCTCCCTGCTCGATCCACCGCCGCACCCGCGAGGTGTCGGTGGACAGCTGCTGCTGCCCCATCGCGGCACCGCGCCGGTTGACCAACCGGGCCAGTTCGCCCTTCGACCAACCGGTCAGGGCGAAAAGGTCGGCGAGTCGGGTGTTGGGTTCCCTGCTCACATCAAGCCCCCAGGTGCCTCGGCTGGTCCGAGCCTAACGGGCTGTCATGTGCCACGCGAGCATTCGCCAGGGTCCGCCAGGGGGCGCCACGTCGACAGCCAGTGGCATCCGGGTGTCAGGTAGAGATGCGCCACCTCACCCCGAGCCGCGAGGCCCGGAATTGCAGGCCCGGGAGCGTTCCGGGGCTGTCGGCGGACCGCCCCGGCGGACCGGCGGAGGGGGTGGCGCGGACGGGTGGCGCGCCTGGCGCCGAGCCCGGCCGACCGGAGCGACCAGCGCATTCCCCAGGGTGCGCGGGCGGACCGAACGGCCGGGTCCGGCGCTCGGCGCTCCGCCCGGCCGACCGGTCCGCCCGCCCCACCCGCTCGGACGGACCCGCACCGCACGGAACACCAACGGAGCATCAGTTCGCCGGGGCAAGCCCCCGCTGCACCGGCGCCCGCACCAGGACTGACCCCCGCCAGGGCCGCCGCCTTGGCTCGCATATGCCGTCGGCAAGGAAGGGAAACCCTCCCCCTCATGTACTCCTCAGCGACTTCCCCCACCGCGCCCCGGATCGGCACCGCCCAGCGCACGCCGACCCCCGTGGCGGTCCGCCGGCCCGTGGCGAAGCCCGTCGTCCCCGCCCGGCCCGCCGGGCGCATCGAGGCACCCGGGTTCGTGCCGCGCGCCGGTGAGCGCCTGCTGCGCCCCCGCGTGCCCCAGCCCGCCGGTTACGGCGCCCCGTCCGCCGGGGTGGCCGGCAACTGGGGCAAGGTGGACAACGCCGCGCTGGGCACCCCGGCCGTGAAGGCGGCGCTGGCCCAGATCACCCGGATATGTCCCGCGTTCTCGGCCCGCCAGGTGCTGCGCCAGGAGGGTGCGCACATCCTGATCACCGGGCTGATCGGCCGCACGGCCGTGGTCGCCAAGTGCCTCAACCCGCAGGCGGTGCAGGCGGACCGCCGGGGCGTGCTGGTGGACCGGTTCCGCCGCGAGGTGGCCGTCTACCGGGCCTTCGTCCGGCACCGCCCGCCGGTCCGGATGCCCCGCCTGGTGGCCGCCGACCACGACCGCTGCGTGCTGGTGATGGAGCGGATCCCGGGCCGTCCGGCCGCGATCGAGCGCCACCCGGCCAACGCCCCGACCCCGGGCGAGGTGCGCGCGATCCTCGGCGCGGTGCGCGGGCTGAACCTGTGGCGGCCGCCGACCGACGTGTTCCAGCAGCCGCTGGACTACCACTTCGAGGTCGCCCGCTACCACTCGGTGGGCCAGCTGACCGACCGGGACGCCGGCGACCTGCGGCAGCTGCTGCACGGCCTGGGGCACAGCAACTGGCAGCTCAACCACGGCGACGCGCTGCTCACCAACGTGATGCTGGCGCCCTCCGGTCCGGTGCTGCTCGACTGGGAGCAGGCCGGCTGGTACCTGCCCGGGTACGACCTGGCGGTGCTGTGGAGCGTGCTCTCCGGGGACACCGCGGCCCGCCGCCAGATCAGTCAGATCGCCCAGGCCGGCGGCACGCTGGCCCGGGACGCCTTCCTGGTCAACCTGGTCCTGGTGCTGATGCGCGAGCTGCGGATCCACGACGTGCCGGGGGCCGGCGAGGAGGCCCGCCTGATGATCCGCCGGCTGCACGAGGACGCGGCGCTCGCCCGCCGCGCGGTCCGCGCCGCGGTCGGCACCCGCTGACCGCCCCGGGGCCCGGGGCCGGGCCGGGCGCTACCGCCCGCGCGGCTTCGGGGCCCGGGCCAGCGCGGCCCGGCCGGCCTGGGCCAGCACCGACTGCGGGGTCCGGCTGTGCGGGCGGGCGCTGAGCACGTCCCGCAGCTGGCGCTCCAACGGCTGACGGCGGCTCAGACCGGCCGCCCCGGCCAGCTCCACCGCCCCGCGCACCGCCTCCAGCACCGCGCGGGTGGCCAGCAGCTGGACCGGGCCGCTGCGCCGCACCGCCTCGGGCTGGCCGGCGTCGATCCGGGCCGCCAGCCCGAACAGCAGCTCCTCGGCCCCGACCAGCCCGCTCTCCAGCTCGCCCAGCGCCGCCGCCCCGTGCGGTCCCGGCGCGCCCACCAGCCAGTCCCGGGCCGCCCGGCCCGCGCCCAGCTGCACGGCGGCCAGGGCCAGATCGCGCCAGGCGGTGCCCAGCGCCTCGGCCGGCTCGGCCGCGGCGTCGAGCGGGCGCAGGCCCAGGGCCCGGTCGGCCGGCACCTCGGCGCCGGCCAGCACCAGGTCGTGCCCGGCGCTGGCCCGCAGGCCGAGCTGGTCCCAGACCGGGTCCACCTCGATCCCCTCGCACTCGCCGCGCAGCAGGAAGACGCCCGCCCGGGGCTGCGGCTCGTCGGTGACCGCCCGCACCTCGACCCAGGCCAGCGCCTCGGCCCCGGCGCAGCCGGCCGCCCGGCCCTCCAGCCGCCAGCCGGTCGCGGTCCGCCGGGCCAGCACCGGGGCGCCCGGCGCGGTGCCGGCCGTGTTGACCAGCGCGGGTCCGCGCCGGGACTCGGTGAGCAGGCGGCGGTAGAGCGCGGCGGGCCAGCTCCCGGTCCGGTCCTGCTCGGCGTGGCGCAGCAGGGTGAAGGCGGTCAGCAGCGCCACCGAGGCGTCGCCCCGGCCGAGTTCGGCCAGCACCCGGACGGTGTCGAGCAGCCCGGCGCCGTCCCCGCCGAAGCGCCGGCCGACCGTCAGGGTCAGCAGCCCGGCCTCGTGCACCGCCTCGACGCCCTGGTACGGGAAGGTCGCGTCCCGGTCGTGCTCCTCGGCCCGGGCGGCCAGCAGGTCGACCACCCGGGGCAGCCCGGCCGACGCGGCGGGCGGCAGGACTCCGGGGACGGGTGTGGACGGTGTGACAGAAGTGCTTCCGGTCACGGTAGTTGACACCGTGTCGGACGATGGTGCGGGACCGCGGTCCGTGCGGACGGTCATGGCGCTGCCTCCGGAGGCCGGCTGGGGCGTGCGAGGACGGGACGGGGGCCGGCGGCGCAGGGGCCTGCCGACCACGGCCTCAGCAACAGAGGGCGCTGGCGGTCCGCCGCAGGTCGACATAGCTGCGCGAGGTCAGCGGCGGACGGCGGACGGACATGCCGGTGACTGTACGAAGCATTGTTCGAGGGCGTCAAGCGGCGCCCGGGCGGGTGCGGCAGGACGACTCGAAAGAGTCTTGACCTTTCCCGCCCGCGGCGGCTCAGCCCTGCTGGAACATCTCGCCGGGCAGCGGCTTCAGCAGCTGGTACAGGTCGTCCGCGATCGGCCGGTCCCAGGACGCGATGGTGACCTGGACCTGGTCGCTGCGGTCGAACTGGGCGCAGAACACCCGCTCCTCGGAGACCTTGACCTTCTTCACGATCAGCAGGTCGTCCCGCAGCATCACCGGGAAGTCCTCGGCGGAGACGAACTCCACCGGCTCCTCGACCTCGAGCGCCTGCAGCAGCTGTCTGACCTCGAACGGCACGCCGTCCGGCGTGTCCCGGGCCGGCGAGCCCTCGGGCAGGTTGCCGATGAACATCGCCGGGCCGCGCCCGCCGAACAGGTCGTAGCGCAGGAAGATGCCCTGGCAGGAACCGTCCGGGCCGGTCATCACGGCCGCGCCGAACAGGCCGGGCCAGTCACCCGGATCCATCGCGAGCACGTCGAAGTCCGGGCCCGCGGGGGTGCCGGAACGTCGGCGGAGAAAAGACATGCCGCCATCGTACGTGCCGACCCGGCGCACGCCCGCACGGGGCGGGGGTGTTCCAGCCGCGTTCACAAGCGCGCGAGCTCCACGCTCCGAGACGAATGTTGACGCTGAGCAACCGTCCGGGCTACGGTCGCGCTGTACGGCAGCTGCTGTGGACGAGACTCCACGTGGGGGTGGCCTGCTGTGGCGCACCCGTGCGCCCACTCTCCCTGTGGCACCTCGTCGTGCGGCGGCTGCAAGTCCGGTACCTCTGGTTCCACCTTTCCCCTTCACCCAAAGCCTGGTCCGCGGGTTCCCCGACTCTGTCGCGCCCACGGACCGCGCCCGGGACACCGACGCGTGGGGGCGTTCGGATCCCGGGCACCGGCGGCCTGGGCCTCGGCCCCGCCGTCGAACCTCCCGGCGACGGCCGGCTCGCACGGGCCGGTCCGGGGAACCACGGGAGATCAACCCGGTGTCGCGAACCGGGTCATACGGCAGGCCCCGGGCCACAACCCGGTGGGGCGGGGGGCACCGCCCCAGGGCGGTTTGGGGGGCGGGGCGGGCGGCCGGCCCCCCGCCGCCGCGCACTAGAGGGGGAAAACGCCCGCCAGGGGGCCG
>NZ_JBHYKG010000171.1:617-17882 GCF_042741245.1 Kitasatospora sp. NPDC058965 | reverse complement strand
GGGGGGCCCGGGGCGGGGCCCCCCCCCCCCGGGGCCCCCGCGCTCCGCCCGGCCGTTCCGGGCCGGGGCGGAACGGGCCGGCGCACGGTTCCGCCGCGTCCCGGCTCCCCGCCCCGCGGCCCGGGCCGGTCGCACCCGGCGATATTGCGTTGCCCAGCCGTTTCACCGCTCACTAGCGTGCGTTCGAAGGGCCGTCGGCAGCACGTGCGGCGCCCCGGACCGCTTCACCGGACGAGCACGGAGGAACGCAGTGGCAGGCGCGACGCAGGGCGACTGGGTGACGGCAGCGGCGGACCGGGTCGTGGCCGAGGCCGAGAAGCGCCCTGCCGGTGCGCCGCTCGTCTGCGCCTCCGGGATCAGCCCGTCGGGTCCGGTGCACCTGGGCAACCTGCGCGAGATCATGGTGCCGCACTTCGTCGCGGACGAGCTGCGGCGGCGTGGGCTCGACTGCCGGCACCTGCTCTCCTGGGACGACTTCGACCGGCTGCGCAAGGTGCCGGCCGGAGTGCCGGAGTCCTTCGCCCAGCACATCGGCCGGCCGCTCACCTCGGTGCCGGACCCGTGCGGCGAGCACCCGAACTGGGCCGAGCACTTCAAGGTCCCGTTCCGCGCCGCGCTGGCCGAACTCGGCGTGCAGGTCACGGAGATCAGCCAGACCGAGCGGTACCGGTCCGGGGTGTACACCGACCGGATCCTGCACGCGATGCGCCACCGGGGCCGGATCGACGGGATCCTCGGCCACTACCGCACGGCGAAGACCGCGCAGCCGGGCACGGGGTCGGCGGCCGACGCGGCGGCCGACGCGCTGTCGGACGACGCCGGGGACGGGACCACGGCGGCGGAGTACTACCCCTACAAGCCGTACTGCGCCGCCTGCGACCGGGACTTCACCACGGTGACGGCCTTCGACGAGCCGTCCGCCCGGGTCTCCTACCGCTGCCGGTGCGGCCACGCCGGCACGGACGTGATCGGCGCGGGCGGTCGCGGCAAGCTGGTGTGGAAGGTCGACTGGCCGATGCGCTGGGCCTTCGAGGGCGTCACCTTCGAGGCCGGCGGCGTGGACCACTCCTCGCCCGGGTCCAGCTTCACCGTCGGCTCCCGCCTGGTCCGCGAGGTCTTCGACGGCCGGCCGCCGAACTACCTCGGCTACTCCTTCGTCGGGACCAGCGGCACCGCCAAGATGAGCGGCTCCGCCGGCGGCGCGCCGACCCCGGGTGACGCGCTGCAGATACTGGAGGCCCCCCTGGTCCGGTGGCTGTACGTGCGCCGCAGGCCGAACCAGTCGTTCACCGTCGCGTTCGACCAGGAGGTGGGCCGGCTCTACGACGAGTGGGACGCGGTCGGCCGGCGGCTCGCGGACGGCGGCGGCGAGCCGTTGGAGCGGGCGGTGCGGGCCCGAGCCGTGGGGACGGCCGGGCAGGCCCTGCCGACGACCGCCCGCGTCGTCCCGTTCCGCCTGCTCGCCTCCGCCGCCGACATCACCACCGGCGACGAGCGGCAGATCCTGCGGATCCTGAACGACGTGTCGGAGCGCGACGCGATCGCCTCGCTGGACGAGGTGCGCCCGCGCCTGGACCGGGCGCAGGCCTGGGTGGCGCAGTTGCCGGCCGAGGACCGCACCCGGGTCCGCACGGCGCCCGACCGGGAGCGGCTGGCCCGGCTGACGGCCGACGAGCGCGCGGCGCTCGCGCTGCTGCTGGACGGTCTGGCGGACCACTGGTCGCTGGACGGCCTGACCTCGCTGGTCTACGGCGTGCCGAAGCTCCGGGCGGGCCTGGGCCTGGACGCCGTGGCCACCCCGGAGCTGAAGCTGGCTCAGCGGGAGCTGTTCGCCCTGCTCTACGAGCTGCTGGTGGGCCGGGACACGGGACCGCGGCTGCCCACCCTGCTCCTCGCCCTCGGAGCCGACCGGATCCGCTCGCTGCTCACGCCCTGAGCCACCGGACCCGCCGGGTCGGTCCCATGCTGCGGACGGACCGTCAGGTCCCGGACGTGGTGGTGGGAGTCGATGATCCGACGGCCGGTCACAGCTGCCACACCACCGGCAGGCCAGCGGCCGCACCGTCGGCCGAGTAGTCGTGCACGACGTCGAGCAGCTCGCCCATCCGGGCCTGCCAGGCGATGTTCACCGGCAGCTGCTCCAACTCGGCCAGCAGGCGGGCGTAGTCCTCGCACTCCAGCAGGTGGAAGAGCTCGGTGCCGCTGCGCCAGATGGTCCACTCGCGCACGCCGGCGGCGCGGATGGCGGCGGTGAGCTCGGCGGGCACCTCGCGGTGGGCGGCCTCGTAGGCGTCGATCCGGTCGGGGCGGACGCGGGTGTGCAGGGCGACTCTCATGGCAGCTCCCGGGCGGGGTCGACGATGACGACGTGCAGGGTGCGGGGCCCGTGCACGCCTTCGACGCGGTCGAGTTCGATGTCGCTGGTGGCGGACGGGCCGGAGACGAAGGTGAGCGGGCGGGCGGGGTCGAGGCGGCCCAGCGCCTCGGGCACGTCCTCGGCGATCTGCTCGGCGCGGACCACGCACAGGTGGTAGTCCGGGACCAGGCTGAGCGCGCGCCGCCCCTGGCCCGGGCCGGCGTCCAGCACGAGGGTCCCGGTGACCGCGATGCCGAGGGCCGCCAGGGTGACGGCCCCGTCGAGCCGGTCCAACTCCGCGACGGTCAGCGGTTCGCGGTGCCAGGTCCGGTCCCCGTCCGGGAGCAGGTCCGCGGGGAATCCGTCGGGGAGCGCCAGGTGCCGGGCGCCCCGCCCGGTGAGCGCCGCGGCGATCGCCCCGGGCAGGCCGGCGGCGTCGGTGCGGGTGACGGTGGCGCGGTAGTCGGCAACGCGTTCGGCGAACAGGTCGACCGCGTCCCGGCCGGGGTCCAGGTGGCTGCGGCGGTACTCGCGCGGGACGGGGACGTCCTGCGGCTGCTCCTGGGACGGGACGTCGGCCAGCGCCGTCCGGATCCGCCCCAGGATCGCGTCGCGGGCACTCATCGGCTCTCTCCTTCGCGGTTCTTGCGCCACCAGGTGCGGAACGACTCGGCGGGCGGGGCGGGGGTGTCGCGGGTGTCGGTCCAGCCGTGCAGCGGTCCGGGCAGGCGGCCGATCACCCCGTCCCGGGCCAGCACCCGCCCGCCGAGGGCTGCGGCCTTCTGCGCCGCGCCGAGCAGGCGCGGGGAGTCGAGCACCTTGCCGGCCGCCTTCATCGCGAGGGCCTCGACGGTGTGGCTGCCCTCGGCCTCGACGGCCTTGGCGCGCAGGTGGGTCAGCACCTCGGGGATGTTGATCTTCACCGGGCAGGCGTCGTAGCACGCCCCGCACAGGGTGGAGGCGAACGGCAGCGAGGCGGCGCTGCTTTTGGTGTCGCTGTCCATCCCCACCAGCTGCGGGGTCAGCACGGCGCCGATCGGTCCGGGGTAGACGGAGCCGTAGGCGTGGCCGCCGGTGCGCTCGAAGACGGGGCAGACGTTGAGGCAGGCCGAGCAGCGGATGCAGGCGAGCGCCTGGCGGCCGACCGTGTCGGCGAGGGTGTCGGTGCGGCCGTTGTCGAGCAGCACCAGGTGGAAGTCCGACGGTCCGTCACCCTCGGTGGTGCCGGTCCAGGCCGAGGTGTAGGGGTTCATCCGCTCGCCCGTGGACGAGCGCGGCAGCAGTTGGAGGAAGACCTCCAGGTCGCTCCAGCTCGGCAGCACCTTCTCGATGCCCATCACGGTGATCAGCGTCTCGGGCAGGGTCAGGCACATCCGCCCGTTGCCCTCGGACTCCACCACCAGCACGGTGCCGGTGTCGGCGCAGGCGAAGTTCGCACCCGAGACGGCGACCTTGGCGGTGAGGAACTTCTCCCGCAGGTGGCGCCGGGCCGCCTCGGCCAGCGCGCGCGGCTCGTCGGTCAGGCCCTCGGGCGCGGGGACGCCCCAGTGGCCCATCTCGGCGGTGAACAGGTCCCGGACCTCGGTGCGGTTCTTGTGGATCGCCGGGACCAGGATGTGCGAGGGCCGGTCGTCGCCCAACTGCACGATCAGTTCGGCCAGGTCGGTCTCGTAGGCGGTGATGCCCTCGGCGGCCAGGTGCTCGTTGAGTCCGATCTCCTGGGTGGCCATCGACTTGACCTTGACGACGTGCGACTCGCCGGTGGCGCGCACCAGTTCGGTGACGATCCGGTTGGCCTCGGCCGCATCACCCGCCCAGTGCACGGTGCCGCCGGCCGCGGTGACCGACTCCTCCAACTGCACCAGGTAGCGGTCCAGGTGCCGGGCGGTCCGGTTCTTGATCGCGGCAGCGGCTTCGCGCAGCTGCTCCCAGTCGTCCAACTCCCCCGCGACTGCCAGGCGCTTGTCGCGGATCGTGCCGGTCGCCCGCTTGAGGTTGGCGCGCAGCTGGTCGTCCTCGAGTGCGACTCGGGCCGCCTCCGGAAACGACGGCGCACCGAGCCAGACCACTCCCCGGGAACTCACCGTGCGTCCCCCTTCGTACTGGCCAGGATCTCGGCCAGGTGCACGGTCCGCACCGGGCTCTGCTGCCGGGACAGGCCGCCGCCGATGTGCAGCAGGCAGGAGTTGTCGGCCGCGCACAGCACCTCCGCACCGCTGGCGTGCACCCCGGCCGTCTTGTCGTCGAGCATCGCGGCCGACGTGTCGGCGTTCTTCACCGCGAAGGTGCCGCCGAAGCCGCAGCAGGACTGCGCGTCGGGCAGCTCCACCAGGTCGAGGTCCTCGACCGCGCGCAGGAGTTGCTGCGGCCGCTCCCCCAGCCGCAGCCCGCGCAGCGAATGGCAGGTCGGGTGGTAGGCGACCTTGTGCGGGAAGTAGCCGCCCACGTCGGTGACCTTCAGCACGTCGGTCAGGAACTCGGTGAACTCGTGGACCTTCGGGACGACTTCACCGACCTGGCGCTGCAGCGGCGCCGGACCGTACTGGGCGGCCAGCACCGGGTGGTTCTCCTTCACCATGCCCGCGCAGGAGGCGGAGGGGGTGACCACCGCGTCGTAGCCGGCGAAGGTGCGGGCGAACCGGGCCACCAGCGGCACCGCGTCCGGCCGGTAGCCGGTGTTGAAGTGCATCTGCCCGCAACAGGTCTGCTCCTGCGGGAACTCCACCGTGTGGCCCAGGCGCTCCAGCACGGTCACGACGGCCCGGCCGGTGCCGGGGAACATCGTGTCGTTGAAGCACGTGATGAACAGGGCGATCCGCATCAGCCCACCTCCTCGGGGGTCGGGGTGCCCGGCGGCAGCAGGCCGAGCTCGGTGAGCTCCGCCCACAGCTCGGCGGGCACCGGGTGCCGGAGCATGGCCGCGGTGTCGGCGGCCTCGGCGGCGCTGCGGGTGCCGACCAGCACGCTCGCCACGGCCGGGTGGCCGAACGGGAAGTGCAGCGCGGCGGCCCGCAGCGGCACCCCGTGGCGCTCGCAGACGGCCTTGAGCTCCCTCGCCCGGGCGAGCAGGTGCGCGGGCGCGGCGGCGTAGTCGAAGGTGGCGCCGGGCTTCGGGTCGGCCAGCAGACCGGAGTTGAAGACGCCGCCGATGACGACGCCGACGCCGTGCGCGGCGGCCAGCGGGAGCAGGTCGGCCAGGCCGCCCTGGTCCAGCAGGCTGTAGCGGCCGGCCAGCAGCACGACGTCGATGTCGGTCTCGCGCACGAAGCGGGCCGGCAGGTCGGCCCGGTTCATGCCGATGCCGACGGCGCCGATCACGCCCTCCTCCCGGAGGCGGTGCAGTGCCGGGTACGCCTGGGTGAGGGCCTGCTCGGCGTGGTCGTCGGGGTCGTGCAGGTACACGATGTCGATCCGGTCCAGGCCGAGCCGGTGCAGGCTCTCCTCGATCGAGCGGCGCACGCCGTCGGCGCTGAAGTCCCAGCGGCGGCGGTGGGTGGCCGGGACGGCGAAGCCGTTCGCGAGGTCGTCGCCGTCCACCGTGGTCAGGGGTTCGAGGATCCGGCCGACCTTGGTGGAGACCACGTACTCCTCACGGGGACGGCCGCGCAGCGCCGCGCCCAGTCGGCGTTCGGACAGGCCCAGCCCGTAGTGCGGGGCGGTGTCGAAGTAGCGCATCCCGGCCTGCCAGGCGGCCTCGACCGCCGCCCCCGCCTCGGCCTCCGCGACCGGGGTGAACAGGTTCCCGATCGCGGCGGCACCGAACGCGAGTTCGCCGATCCGCACGGTGCCGGATCCGAGGGTTCTCTGACGCATCGTCACTCCTGGGGCAGGGGGCGCAGTCGCAGGCCGGCCATGCCGCCGTCGACCGCGAGCGCCGTGCCCGTGGTGCTGCCGGCGGCCGGGGAGGCCAGGTAGACGATAGCGGCGGCGACCTCGTCGGCGGCGACCAGGCGGCCGGTGGGCTGACGGGCGTTCAGCGCGGCCCGTTCGGCGCCCGGGTCGGCGGCGGCGTCGAGCAGGCGGCCGATCCACGGCGTGTCGACGGTGCCGGGGTTGACGCAGTTCACCCGGATGCCCTCGCGGACGTGGTCCGCGGCCATCGCCAGGGTGAGCGAGAGCACCGCGCCCTTGCTCGCCGAGTACAGGGCGCGCTGCGGCAGGCCTGCGGTGGCCGCGATCGAACAGGTGTTGACGATCGCCGCGTGCGCCGAGCGGCGCAGCTGGGGCAGCGCGGCGCGGGTGGTGCGCACCAGGCCGAGGACGTTGACGTCGAGCACGGTGTGCCACTGCTCGTCCGGATTGTCCTCCACCGTCCCGGCCGCGCCGATGCCCGCGTTGTTGACCAGGATGTCCAGGCCGCCGAGCGACTCGGTGGCGGCGGCCACCGCGTCGCGGACCGACACGTCGTCGCGCAGGTCGGCGGTGAAGCCGAGCAGCGGCGCCGGCAGCTGCCCGGGGGCGAGGTCGAGCACGGCGACGTCCGCGCCGCGCTCGGCGAGCAGGCGGGCGGTGGCCAGGCCGATGCCGGAGGCGCCGCCGGTCACCAGGGCCTTGAGGCCGTCCAAGTCGCTCATGCCGTCAGCTCCTTGTCGTCGCCGGCGAGGTCCGCGGTCCAGAACCCGCCGTCGGGGTAGGTGTAGGTGTCGATGGCGGCCTGGTGCATCTGCGCGGAGAACCCCGGCAGGGTGGGGGCCCGGTAGTGGCCGGCCTCGATCACGACCGGGTCCAGGAAGTGCTGGTGCAGGTGGTCGACGAATTCGATCACCCGGTCCTCGGTGGTGGCGGTCAGCGCGACGTAGTCGAACATGGAGAGGTGCTGCACCAGCTCGCACAGGCCCACGCCGCCCGCGTGCGGGCAGACCGGGACACCGAACTTGGCGGCCAGCAGCAGGATCGCCAGGTTCTCGTTGACGCCCGCGACCCGGGCCGAGTCCAACTGCAGCACGTCGATCGCGCCGGCCTGCAGCAGCTGCTTGAAGACGATCCGGTTCTGCACGTGCTCCCCGGTGGCGACCTTCACCGGCGCGACCCCGGCCCGCACCGCGGCGTGACCCAGGATGTCGTCCGGACTGGTCGGCTCCTCGATCCAGTACGGCTCGAACTCGGCGAGCGCATTGGTCCACTCGATCGCCTCGCCCACGTTCCACCGCTGGTTGGCGTCGATCGCCATCCGGATGTCGGGGCCGACCGCGGCGCGGGCGGTGCGGCAGCGGCGCACGTCGTCCGCCAGGTCCGCGCCGACCTTCAGCTTGATCTGGGTGAACCCGTCGGCCACCGCCTGCTTCGCCAGGCGCACCAGCTTCTCGTCGTCGTAGCCGAGCCAGCCGGGCGAGGTGGTGTAGGCGGGGTAGCCCCGGGCCAGGAGCAGGTCGGTCCGATCGGCGGCCCCCTGCTTGCCGCGGCGCAGCAGCTCCACGGCCTCCTCGGGGGTGAGGGCGTCGGCGATGTAGCGGTAGTCGACCTGGGAGGCCAGCCACTCGGGTTCGGCGTCGGCGAGCAGCTGCCACAGCGGCTTGCCCTCGCGCTTGGCGGCCAGGTCCCACACCGCGTTGACCACGGCGCCGATCGCCATGTGCATCACGCCCTTCTCCGGACCGAGCCAGCGCAGCTGGCTGTCGCCGATCAGGTCGCGGTACAGCGCGCCCGGGTCGGCGCACAGCTCGGCGACGTCGCGCCCCACCACGTGGTGGCGCAGCGAGGCGATCGCGGCGACCTGCACGTCGTTGCCGCGGCCGATGGTGAAGGTGAAGCCGTGGCCCTCGTGGCCGCCGCCGGAGGTGCGCAGGACCAGGTAGGCGGCGGAGTAGTCGGGGTCGGGGTTCATCGCGTCGGAGCCGTCCAGCTCGCGCGAGGTCGGGAACCGGATGTCGTAGGTCTCGACGGCGGTGATCACGGACAACTCGGTGCCTTTCACGCGTTCACGAAGGTCTGGCGCTGGATGCCGAGGCCGTCGACGGACAGCTCGACGGTGTCGCCCGCGCGCAGGTACGGGTTGCCGGGCAGCCCCAGGGCCACACCGGCCGGGGTCCCGGTGTTGATCACGTCGCCGGGGTTGAGCACCATGTACTGGCTCAGGTACCACACGACGTGCGCGACGTCGAAGATCATGTGCTTGGTGTTGCCGGCCTGCCGGACCTCGCCGTTGACCGCCAGACCCAGGCCCAGGGCCTGCACGTCGCCGACCTCCTCGGCCGGCACCAGCCACGGACCCAGCGGGTTGAACGACTCGCAGGACTTGCCGAGGTCCCACTGCCCCGAGTACTCCAGCTGGAACTCCCGCTCGGAGACGTCGTTGCTGATCGCGTACCCGGCGATGTGCGCGGCGGCCTCGGACGGGTCGGCCAGGTAGCGGGCCCGGCGGCCGATCACCACCGCCAGCTCCACCTCCCAGTCCGTCTTGACCGAACCGCGCGGAATCGGCACCTCGTCGTACGGTCCGACGACGGTGGCCGGATCCTTCATGAACACCACCGGCCGCTCCGGGATCGCCGCCCCCGTCTCCTCCGCGTGGTCCCGGTAGTTGAGCCCGATGCAGACCACCTTCCCCGGCCGCGCGACCGGCGCTCCCACCCGCAGGCCGGCCGGGTCCACCAGCGGCAGGCTGCCGTCGGCGAGGGCGTCCCGCACCCGGGCCAGGCCGTCCGAGGCGAGGAACGCCCCGTCGATGTCCCCGGTCAGCCCCGCGAGGGCGAACGTGCGCCCCTCGCCGTCCTGAACGGCCGGTAGCTCCGCACCGGCTTCGCCGAGCCGCATGAGTTTCATCTCTGACTCTCCTGTCACTGCACACAGGCGGGGGACATCACCGCCGACATACATCGGACCTCTCCGAATGCCCTCACACCATACGGTCGGCCACCGAAAGACCGCAAGGAGTCCTCCGATGTCTTGGCCGCACGCCCGTCAGGCCTGCCAAGAGTGCACGTCAGTCACGGCAGATGGCCCTAAGAAAGCCCGTACCCCCGACCGAAAGTCACGGTTGGGATTCATCAGAGGTCTCCCCTTGTCAGCCGGATGTCCGGCTCGTAAGGTCCTCGGTACCAAAAGCCATCCGATGACTGCGGTCGGCACTCTCCCGCGCCCAACGGGGCGTCGTCGTCGGCCCGACAGCCCGTCGGCTCCCGTGCCCACCCACCCCACCGCGCTCACTGGGACCCACCCCCGCCGGCCCTCCGGTGTTCCCCCAAGGAGATCTGCAATGAAGCCTCGCTCCTCCAGAATTGCGGCCACGGCCGCCGCCGTCGTCGTGCTGGCGGGCTTCGCCACGGCCTGCAACCGGGGCAGCGACTCGACCGCCACCGCTGCCGGGGGCGCCAAGCCGAAGATCGGTGTCGACCTGCCCCGCGCCGACTCGGACTTCTGGAACTCCTACGCGCAGTACATCAAGTCGGGTGCCTCGTCCGAGGGCATGAACCTGCTGCCGACCAGCAACTCGCAGAACGACGTCACCAAGCTGGTCGCGAACGTGCAGGTCTTCGAGAACACCGGCGCCAAGGCCGTCGTGATGGCCCCCCAGGACACCGGCGCCATCGCCTCCACCCTGGACACGCTCGCCGCGAAGAAGATCCCGGTGGTCAGCGTCGACACCCGCCCGGACAAGGGCCAGGTGTACATGGTGGTGCGCGCCGACAACAAGGCGTACGGGACCAAGGCCTGCGAGTTCCTCGGCAAGCAGCTGAACGGCACCGGCAAGGTCGCCGAGCTCCAGGGCGCGCTCGACTCGATCAACGGCCGCGACCGCTCGGAGGCGTTCGCCTCCTGCATGAAGAGCGAGTTCCCCGGCATCCAGGTGATCGAGCTGGCCACCGACTGGAAGGGCGACGTGGCCTCCGCCAAGCTCCAGTCCACCCTGGCTGCCAACCCCGACCTGAACGGCATCTACATGCAGGCCGGCGGCGTCTTCCTGCAGCCCACCCTCGCGCTGCTGCAGCAGAAGGGCCTGCTCAAGCCGGCCGGCCAGCCCGGCCACATCGCGATCATCTCCAACGACGGCATCCCGCAGGAGTTCGACGCGATCCGCAAGGGCGACATCGACGCCACCATCTCCCAGCCCGCCGACCTGTACGCCAAGTACGCGCTCTTCTACGCCCAGGCCGCCGCCGACGGCAAGACCTTCCAGGCCGGCCCCACCGACCACCAGTCCACCATCATCTCGCTGCCCAACGGCCTGGAGGACCAGCTGCCCGCCCCGCTGGTGACCAAGGACAACGTGGACGACAAGTCCCTGTGGGGCAACACCATCGGCCACTGACGCGCACCGATCTCCCGCGAGCGGCGCGCCCGGTCCAGCCCTGATCCGCACGCGCCGCCCCCGGCCCCTCCTGGAAAGGACCCAGCCGCCATGGCGGACCTCAGCCCCGCCCGGGGCCCCGTCGTCGAGGCCGACGGGATCAGCAAGCGCTTCGGCGCCACCGTCGCCCTCGCCGACGCCCGCATCACCGTCGCCCCCGGCGAGTCGCACGCCCTGGTCGGCCGCAACGGCGCCGGCAAGTCCACCCTCGTCTCGATCCTGACGGGCCTCCAGCAGGCCGACACCGGCACCCTGCGCTTCAACGGCGAGCCCGCCCCCGCCCCGGGCGACACCGGGGCCTGGCGGAGCAGGGTCGCCTGCGTCTACCAGCGCTCCACCATCATCCCGGCGCTGACCGTCGCGGAGAACCTCTTCCTGGACCGCCAGAGCAGCGGGACGTTCAGGCGCATCAGCTGGAAGCAGCTGCGCGCCCGCGCCGCCGAGCTGCTCGCCGAGTACGGCGTGGACGTCGACCCGACCGCCCGGGCCGAGCACCTCACCGTCGAGCAGCGCCAGTTCGTCGAGATCGCCCGCGCCCTCTCGTTCGGCGCCCGGTTCATCATCCTCGACGAACCCACCGCCAAACTGGACGCCCGCGGCATCGAACGCCTCTTCACCAAACTGCGCGAACTCCAGGCCCAGGGCGTCGCCTTCCTGTTCATCTCGCACCACCTCCAGGAGGTCTACGACCTCTGCAGCACCGTCACCGTCTACCGCGACGCCCGCCACATCCTCACCGCCCCCGTCGCCGGCCTCGACCACCACTCCCTGGTCGAAGCCATGACCGGCGAACGGTCCACGGGTACCGGGCCCAGCTGGTCGACGGCCGGCGGAGCCCCGACCGGCGCACCCCTGCTGGAGGTCACCGCCCTCACCCTCGACAGCGCCTACCGGGACGTCTCCTTCACCGCACACGCCGGCGAGGTCGTCGGCCTGGCCGGCTCCGCCGCCAGCGGCAACGTCCAGGTCGGCGAGACCCTGGCCGGCCTGCACCGCCCGAACACCGGCACCGTCAGCGTCGCCGACCGGGCGGTGCGCACCGGCCGGGTCCCCGCCGCCCTCGCCGCCGGCATCGGCTTCGTGCCCGAGGACCGCCACCTCCAGGGCCTGGTCCCCCAGCGCAGCGTCGCCGAGAACGCCACCCTCACCGTCACCGACCAACTCGGCCCCTGGGGCACGGTCCTGCCCTCCCGCACCCGGGCCTTCGCGATGCGCATGATCGACGGTCTGGACATCAAGACCCCCGGCCCCACCACCCCCGTCTCGGCGCTCTCCGGCGGCAACCAGCAGAAGGTGGTCATCGCCCGCGCCCTCGCCACCGAACCGCACGTGCTGGTCGCGGTCCGGCCCACCAACGGCGTGGACATCAAGTCCAAGGAATCCCTGCTCGGCACCGTCCGCCAGGTCGCCGAAGCCGGCAGGACCGCCCTCATCGTCTCCGACGAACTCGACGACCTGCGCGCCTGCGACCGCGTCCTGGCCATGTTCCACGGCCGGATCGTCGCCGAGTTCCCGGCCGGCTGGCGCGACGAACACCTGGTCGCCGCCATGGAAGGCATGGCCGAACCCACCGACCCGAAGGAAACCCATGTCTCCCACCACTGAGCTGCGCGGGGCGGTCTCGGCCCCGCCCGCAGCTTCGACCGGTCGCCGCTTCGACCTGGCCCGCTACCGGGACCTGTCGCTGCTGCCCGTACTGCTGGTGCTCGGCATCATCGGCTTCGCGGTCTCCCCCGCCTTCCTCACCTCGGACAACCTGCTCGGCGTCGGCCAGCAGGCCACCGAGCTGAGCCTGCTGGTGCTGGCCGAGGCGCTGATCCTGATCGCCGGACGGATGGACCTCTCGCTCGAGTCCACCATCGGCGTGGCCCCCGTCATCGCCATGTGGCTGGTGCTGCCCGACCACGGCGGGCGGTTCAACGGCATCGGCCTCTTCCCCGGCTGGACCGCCGTCCCGCTCTGCCTGGCGGTCGGCGCCGTGGTCGGCGCGGTCAACGGGTTCCTGATCCTCAAGCTGCGCCTCAACGGCTTCATCGTCACCCTCGGCATGCTCACCCTGCTGCGCGGCCTGCAGGACGCCGTCTCCCAGGGCCAGTCCATCGTCGACGTGCCCGACTCCTTCCGCTACCTCGGCTCCGCCGGCTGGCTCGGCGCACCCGCCGCGATCTGGATCTGCGCCCTGCTCTTCCTGCTCGGCGGCTGCGCCCTGGCCTGGCTCCGGCACGGCCGCGCGCTCTACGCGATCGGCGGCAACGCCGAGGCCGCCCGCGCGGCCGGCATCCGGGTGGACCGGATCGTCTGGACCGTGCTCGTCCTCGGCGGGGTGCTGGCCGCCTTCGCCGGCGTCCTCTACACCGGCCACTACGGCTCCGTCTCGGCCACCCAGGGTGACGGCTGGATCTTCCAGGTCTTCGCCGCCACCGTCATCGGCGGTGTCAGCCTCAACGGCGGCCGCGGCACCCTCTTCGGCGCCCTCACCGGCGTGCTCACCCTCCAGCTGGTGATCAACGTGATGACCCTGGCAGGCGTGCCGTCGCAGTGGGACAAGTTCCTGAACGGCGCGATCATCATCGTCGCGCTGATCATCTCCCGCTTCGCCTCCGGCGAGAAGCAGGACTGACGGGACATCGGTCCCGGCACCGCAGAACCCCCGGGCGGCGCGATCCACCAGTGTGTGGGCCGGCAGATCGCGCCGCTCCGGGCTCCCCCGTCCCCCGCCCGGCAGGAGGTACCGGCGCCATGGCAGTCACCGACCAGGCGATCGACCGGATCAAGGAGATGATCGTCCACGGCACGCTGCAGCCCGGTACCCGGCTGCCGCCCGAGGCCGAACTCGCGGACCAGCTGGGCCTGTCCCGCAGCTCGCTGCGCGAGGCCGTCCGCGCGCTGACCGCGATGCGGATCCTGGTCACCAAACAGGGCGACGGCACCTACGTCTCCGGCCTCGAACCGCACCTGCTGCTCGAAGCCATGACCTTCGCCGCAGACGTCTCGCACGGCCACACCGCCGGCCAACTGCTCCAGGTGCGCCGCCTGCTGGAGCCCCAGGCGGTGGCCCTGGCGACGGGCCGGCTGACCGACCGCCAGCTCGCCGACCTGCGCGACATCCTCGACCGCTGCACCGACGAGATCAGCATCGAGGAGTTCATCGAGCTCGACATCGAGTTCCACCGCACGATCGCCGACTCGGTCGGCAACCCGGTCCTCTCCACCCTGCTCGGCATCCTGTCCACCCACACCCAGCGCGTGCGGATCGTCCGCGGCACCCTCCCCCAGCCGCCGCAGTGCGGGCAGCCGGCTGCCGCCGCCACCGGCGCCACCACCCGCCAGCAGGCCCACCGCGAGCACGAGGCGATCTGGCGGGCGCTGGTCGCCCGCGACGCGGGCCTCGCCGCGAGCGCCAGCGCGGTGCACGTCGCGGCGGTGGAGGACTGGCTCGCCGCCGGGCTGCCGCTCGACTCGGCGACTCCCGACCCGGCCCCCTGCTGACACCGGGTCGGGCCGGACGCCCCCGCGCTCCGGGCCCACCCCGTCACCGCGGGTCGACCGCGCCCGCGGCTCCCGGTGCGAGCACCGGCCCGGCCAGCGGGACAGCGGCCTGCGCGGCCGGTCCTCCCCTGCCCCACCCCAGTTGCCCGGCCGTCGACACGCTGCCGGGAGCTCCACCCTCACCCCACCCCGTGTCACCGGCGGGTCGTCAGGGACGGCCCGCCGCAGCCAGAGAGGCTGGTCCATGAAGATCCCCCTCGTGAGGCTCCTCGCCGGCGCGAGCGCCGCGACCCTGGCGATCGCGCTCACGGCACTCCTCCCCGGCGCGGCCACGGCCGCCACCGCCGTCACCCTGTACGCCTCCCCCGCCGGCAGCGGCTCCGCCTGTTCGCAGGCGGCGCCGTGCTCGCTCACCGGCGCGCAGGCCGCGGTCCGGGCCCTGAACCCCGCCGGTACCGGTGCGGACGTCACCGTCGACCTGCTGGACGGGGCCTACCGTCCCTCCGCCACTTGGAAGTTCACCGCCGCCGACTCCGGCAGCCCCGGGCACCCGGTGAGTTGGCAGGCCGCGCCGGGCGCGCACCCGGTGATCTCCGGCGCCACCCGGGTCACCGGCTGGACCCAGGTCGGCAGCTCGGGCGTCTGGTCCGCCCCGGTGCCGGCCGGCAGCGAGAGCCGCCAACTGTACGTCAACGGGCGCGAAGCCCCCGTCGCGCAGGCGAGCCCGAGCGCGCTCGGCTTCACCGGCGGCTGGTCCGGTTCGGCCACCGGGTACTCCCTCGGCGGGGACGCCGCCGCCACTGCTTGGTTCGCGGGCCTCACCGCGGCCCAGCTGGCCGGGGTGGAGTTCGACTACCCGGCCGGCAACGGCGCCTGGACCGAGTCCCGCTGCCGGGTGGCCTCGTACGGCGGCGGCACGCTGACCATGGCCCAGCCGTGCTGGACCGATGTCACCGCCCGTGCGGCCTTCAGCCAGGGCAGCGGCGGCCTGCCGTCGATGAATCCGTCGACGATGCCCGCCCTGATCGAGGACGCCCCGGCGCTGGTCCACCCGGGCCAGTGGTTCCTCGACCAGGCGGGCAGCACGCTCTCCTACCAGCCGCTTCCCGGCGAGCAGTTGAGCTCTGCCGACATCGAACTCCCGCGCCTGGAGACCCTCCTGCAAGGGGCGGGCACGCTGGCCGCGCCGCTGCACGACCTCACCTTCAGCGGCCTGCAGTTCTCCTACGCGACCTGGAACGACCCGTCGTCCCCGGCCGGCTTCTCCGACGTGCAGAGCAACCTGCGGATCACCGGCGCGCACAACCAAGGCATGTGCACCTTCGCCAACCCGGCCGGCAGCTGCCCGTGGGGCGCACTGACGCAGCCGCTCGCCAACGTCGACTTCACCGCCACCACCAACCTCACCCTGACCGGCAACCGCTTCGCCGAACTCGGCGGCGCCGGGCTCGGCGTGCGGTACGGCGCCCACAACACCCTCGTGCAGGGCAACGAGTTCACCGACATCGCCTCCACCGGCCTGCTGCTGGGCTGCACCGGAGACCCGAACCCGACCAACCCCGACCCCGCCGTCGACCCCGACACCCCCGCGGTGATCAAGCAGACCTGCACGCCCGACGCCGCGGCCGTCGCCGGCGACACCATCGGGACCAACGAGATCCTCACCGGGACCACGGTCACCGGGAACACCGTCCACCACGTCGGCACCGACTACTCGTCCGCCCCCGGCATCACCCTGCTCTTCGCGCAGGGCACCACCATCACCCACAACGCCCTGTACGACCTGCCCTACGACGCCATCACCGCCGGCGTGATCCAGGGCCACACCGACCAGGCCACCACCCCGCAGAACGTCGTCAACACCAACCAGTCCACCACCATCAGCAACAACCTCTTCCACGACTTCATGTCCGTGCGCTCGGACGGCGGCGCCGTCTACGCCGAGGGCCACCAGGCCCAGTACGAAGACGCCGGCGGCAACCCGACCAGCTACGACAAGGCCGATCCGACCCAGACCCTGGCCCACGGCCTGCAGGTGACCGGCAACGTCGCCTACAACGGCCACCACGCGAACTTCACCTACTACGACGACGCCGGGTCCGAGTGGATCAACTGGCAGGGCAACGCCGGGATCGGCGTCCCCGGTCTCGCGTCGACCGGCGGGTGCAGCCAGACCGGGCACATCTGGACCACCGGCAACTACTTCTCCCTCGCCACCGTCAACAAGGCCGCCTGCAACGCCGCGGTCGACCTGCACGCCGGCGGCAACACCACGATCCCGGCAACCCCCGGCCCCGACGACCTGCCGGCCGCCCTGCTCACCGGCGCCGGGCCGACCGCACCGAGCTCCTGGTCCGGCGGCGCCGAGGTCGCCTACGTCTCGCCCACGTCCGGCAGCAACCAGCTCCTGATCGCGGGTGACGGGTTCACCGCCGCCACCCAGGTCTACGCGGCCGGCACCGCGCTGGCCGCCGGCAGCGTCCGGGCGCTGGGCCACGGCTTCCTCGTCGCCACCGTCCCGGCCGGCACCACCCCCGACCAGCTCTGGGTCGCCAACCGCGCCGACGACACCGACCCCGCCATCGGCTACAGCGGCTTCACGCCGAGCGGCAACCGCGGTCTCGGCGACTACGGCGACACCGTGCACTACGCCACCGCCGACGGCGCCACCGCCACCTACACCTTCACCGGCACTGCCCTCCAGGTGTACGGCGAGCAGTACACCGACCAGGGCAACCTCGGCATCACCCTCGACAACGGCACCCCACAGACCGTCAACACCGTCCCCACCGACGGCCTGCGCCACACCGACGTCCCCGTCTACACCGCCACCGGCCTCACCCCCGGCACCCACACCGTCACCGTCACCAAGCTCTCCGGCCAGTACGCCACCCTCGACGGCTACGCCACCGCCGCCACCGCCCCGCCCACCCTGCGGATCGACGACACCGCCCCTGCCATCGGCTACAGCGGTTTCACCCCGAGCGGCAACCGCGGTCTCGGCGACCTCGGCGACACCGTGCACTACGCCACCGCCAACGGCGCCACCGCCACCTACACCTTCACCGGCACTGCCCTCCAGGTGTACGGCGAGCAGTACACCGACCAGGGCAACCTCGGCATCACCCTCGAC
>NZ_JBHYKG010000171.1:0-517 GCF_042741245.1 Kitasatospora sp. NPDC058965 | reverse complement strand
CGACGTCCCCGTCTACACCGCCACCGGCCTCACCCCCGGCACCCACACCGTCACCGTCACCAAGCTCTCCGGCCAGTACGCCACCCTCGACGGCTTCGGCATCACGATGCCGACGGCCACCCGGGTCAACGACACGGACGCCGCGATCTCCTACAGCGGCTACACGCTCAACTCCGCCCGCGGCGTGGGCGACTTCGCCGACGACGTGCACTACGCGACCGCCAACGGTGCCACCGCCCGCTACTCCTTCACCGGCAGCTTCGTCCTGGTCTACGGCGAACTCAACACCGACCAGGGTGACATCGGCGTCGCGATCGACGGCGGCCCGCAGCAGACCGTCAGCAGCCTGTCGAGCGACGGGGCCCGCCACACCGACACCCCGGTGTTCACCGCGGCCGGCCTCGCCGCCGGCAGCCACACCGTCGTGATCACGAAGCTCTCCGGCCAGTACAGCACCCTCGACGGCTTCGGCACCCCGTAACCGTCCACCGCCCCGCCCGGGCCCGCGCCGCCGACC
>NZ_JBHYKG010000170.1:0-17894 GCF_042741245.1 Kitasatospora sp. NPDC058965 | reverse complement strand
ACTGCAGGGGGGACCCTGTGGGAGAGTAGGACGCCGCCGAACAATCATTCAGGAGAAGCCTCCTTTCCTTCGGGAAAGGGGGCTTCTTCGCGTTCCCGGGCACCCGTCGCGGGTGGGGGAGCTGCCGGGGGTGAACGCATGTCCGAGTAGGATCCCGGGAGTCCACGTCGAGACGCTGGGGTTGATCAACGAATGGCACGTCCATCCCTTACCCGCGCGCACCGCGCGCTGCTTGGTGTGGTGGCCGTCGGGGCCTGCCTGATTTCCGGGATCGGTTTCGCCGGGTCGTACGCCGCGGTCCGCGAGCTGGCCCTGCACAAGGGCTTCGGCGCCTTCTCGTACGCGTTCCCGATCGGTGTCGATGCCGGCATCGTCGTGCTGCTCGCGCTCGACCTGGTGCTGACCTGGCTGCGCATACCCTTCCCGCTACTGCGCCAGGCGGCCTGGCTGCTGACCGTCGCCACCATCGCCTTCAACGCGGCGGCCTCCTGGGGCGACCCGCTGGGCATGGGCATGCACGCGGTCATCCCAGTGCTCTTCGTGGTGATCGTCGAAGCCTCGCGGCACGCCATCGGGCGGATCGCGGCGATCACGGCGGACCGGCACATGGAGTCGGTCCGGCTGATGCGCTGGCTGCTCTCACCGGTGCCGACCTTCCGGCTCTGGCGGCGGATGAAGCTCTGGGAGCTGCGCTCCTACGACGAGGTGATCCGGCTGGAGCAGAACCGGCTGGTGTACCGGGCGCAGCTGCGGTTCCGCTACGGCCGCGGCTGGCGGCGGTCGGCGCCGATCCACGCGCTGCTGCCGCTGAAGCTGGCCAAGTTCGGTGTGCCGCTGGACGTCACGGCGCTGGACCGGATCGATCCCCCGCAGGTGTCGGCGGCCCAGGTGGCCGCAGGGGCGCAAGCGTCGGCGGAGCCGGCCAGGCCGGCCGTCTCGCTGGAGACCGCCGTGCCGCTGCTGAGCAAGCTCGCCGCCAACCGCTGGCGGGACGGGCAGGAGCAGGGCGGCTGGTCCGGCGAGCCGAAGCCGGTCAAGGCGGGCCGGGCCGTCACCGCGCTGCGGGACATCAAGCCGAACCTGCCGGGCCAGCAGCACCCGGGCCCGGCGGCGCAGGAGCAGGGCGAGCCGGTGCGCCAGTCGGCCTGGTTCGCGGCCCGCACGGCCGGTCCCGCCGGTGGCCCCGAGCCCGTGGCGGCCGCACCGGCCCCGCAGCCCGCCCCGCAGGCCCAGCAGCAGAATCCGATCTCCGCGCCGGTGATCCCTCAGCAGGCCCAGCAGGTCCAGGAGGTCCAGCACGCCCCGCAGCCGCAGGCGCCGTTCCAGCCCGCCGCGCACCAGGCGCCGGCCGAGCAGGCTCCCGTGCAGCAGCAGCCGGCGCAGGCGTTCCAGCCCGAGCCGGCGCCGGAGCAGTCGGAGCGCCAGCAGCCGACCGCGGCCCAGCTGATCGCGCTCTACCAGCAGAGCCAGTTGCCGCTGGCCGAGGGCGAGTCCCCGGTCGGGCCCGCGGCAGCCGCACCGGTCCCGCAGCCCGCCCCGCAGGCCCAACAGCAGGCACCGGCCGCCGTCCCGCAGACGGACAACGTCTTCGCCCCGCGCACTCCGCCGGGCCCGCAGCCGGAGGACCTGCCGGGCGACCAGGGTCCGGAGCTGACCGTGGACCTGGCCGTCGACGCGCTGATGTCGTACAAGGACGCCAACGGCGTGGACCCCGACCAGGACCGGCTCGCCCAGTACCTGTTCACCCAGTACGGCGTCAGCTCGGTCCGGCGCCCCGGCAACCCGCCGACCCGCAGCGAGATGGACCGGATCTGGCCCGACCTCAACAACCGCTACGTCGCGCTCGGCCGCGACTGAGCCGGACAGAAACCGTTCATAGCTACAAATCGACAACCGAACAGCGGCGATCCCGGCCACCGAGCGACCATTGACGCCCGGTGGCCGTCGCGCTTACCTTCGCCTCAACAATCTGTTGAACAAGCGTGGAGGAGTGCGGCATGTCGCAGGTCGAGCTGGGTGGCACCGCCGGAGCGGCCCCGGAGGGCCCGAGCTTCTCGCCGGCCGCCCGTGCCGCGGTGGCCGCGCTGCTCGGCCCGGTGGACGCCGAACTGGCCGCCCGCTTCCCGGGCGACCCGGGCACCCGGCAGCCGGTGCACACGGTCTACGTGCCGGCCGACGCCTTCGAGGCCGGCACGGTCGCCGACTGGGGCCGCCAGGCGCTGGCCGCGCTGGACGCCCACGCCGACACCCCCGCGAAGCTGGCCGGGGCGCTCGGCGTGCCGGCCGACGAGCTGATGACCGAGGTCTACCGCCGGGTGCGGGCCAAGCTGGAGCGCGAGCCGGTGGAGGACCTGCGGATCGACTTCGAGGACGGCTACGGCCCGCGCCCGGACGCCGAGGAGGACGCCGCCGCGGTGCGGGCGGCCCGGCTGGTGACCGCCGCGGTGGCCGACGGCAGTGCGCCGCCGTACTTCGGAATCCGGATCAAGTGCATGGAGGCCGCGGTCCGCGACCGTGGGATCCGCACCCTGGAACTCTTCCTGGCCACCCTGCTGGAGGACGGCCGCGAGCTGCCCGCCGGGCTGGTGCTGACCCTGCCGAAGGTGACCTACCCGCAGCAGGTGACCGCGCTGGTGCGGCTGCTGGCGGACTTCGAGCAGCGGGCCGGACTGCCGGCCGGGCGGATCGGCTTCGAGATCCAGATCGAGACCACCCAGGCCATCCTCGGCCCGGACGGCCGGGCCACGGTGGCGCTGTTGATCGAGGCGGCCGAGGGGCGGGCCACCGGCCTGCACTACGGCACCTTCGACTACAGCGCCTCCTGCGGGGTCAGCGCCGCCTACCAGAGCATGGAGCACCCGGTGGCGGACCACGCCAAGGCGGTGATGCAGGTGGCCGCCGCCGGCACCGGGGTGCGGTTGTCCGACGGCTCCACCAACGTCATCCCGACCGGCGGCACCGAGCAGGTCCACGCGGCCTGGGCGCTGCACCACCGGCTGGTCCGCCGGTCGCTGGCCCGGGCCTACTACCAGGGCTGGGACATGCACCCGGCGCACCTGCCCACCCGGTACGCGGCGGTGTACGCCTTCTACCGCGAGGGCCTGGCGGCCGCCGCGGCCCGGCTCGCGGCCTACGTGGCGAAGGCCGGCGGCGACGTGATGGACGAGCCGGCCACCGCCAAGGCGCTCAGCGGCTACCTGCTGCGCGGCCTGGACTGCGGGGCGGTGGACCCGGCCGAGGTCACCGCGCTGACCGGGCTGGACCGGGCCGAGCTGGACGCGCTCGCCGGGCGCTGAGCCCGGCCGCCGCCGCCCGCTCCGGGTGGTTAGGGTTGACCGTCCGTCCCCCGCCACCACCCGGAGTGCCGCCCGCCATGTCGCAGCCAGTCCCCAGGCCCTACCTGACCCTGCGCGCGGACGGCAGCCACGAGACCGAGGTGAAGCGCTCCCGGTTCATCTGCCACCTGGCCCGGGTGGCGGACGAGGAGGCGGCGCAGGAGTTCGTCGCCGGGGTCCGCAAGCGGTACTGGGACGCGCGGCACAACTGCACCGCCTTCGTGGTCGGTGCCGAGCAGCGGCGGGAGCGGTCCAACGACGACGGCGAGCCGGCCGGCACGGCGGGCGTGCCGATGCTGGAGGTGCTGCGCCGGCGCGGGGTCACCGACACCGTGGCGGTGGTGACCCGGTACTTCGGCGGGGTGCTGCTGGGGGCCGGCGGCCTGGTCCGGGCGTACGGCGGTGCGGTCTCGGCGGCGCTGGACGAGGTGGGCCTGGTGGAGCGGCGCCCGGTGGCGCTGCTGGAGGTGGCGGCCGACCACACCCGGGCGGGCCGGCTGGAGAACGAGGTCCGCGCGGCCGGGCACCTGGTCCGCGCGCTGCACTACGAGGCGGCGGGGGTGCGGATCGAGGTCGGCGTGCCGGCGGAGCGGGTGGCCGACTTCCAGGAATGGCTGGCCGGGGTCAGCGGCGGCAGCGCCGAGGCCGTCCCGGCGGGCACGAGCTGGGTGGAGGTGCCCTGGTCGGATCCGTCCTGAACAGGACGGTCGGCCCCGGGACGGCGCGCCGGGCGGACAACCGTCCGCGGTCGCATGTCCTTTCGGCCAAAGCCCATGGAATCGACCGCCCGCACGGCTGACGGTCAGTAACCTGGCTTGACCGTCGAGTCACAGGAGCACCTCAGATGGCCGTGATCAGAACCGTCACCATCGCACCGGGGAGTGACACCGGGTGGCACTACCACCCGGCCCAGGTCGAGGCGGTGCTGATGGCCGGGGTGCTGACCCGGGTGCTGGAGGACGGCACGGTGGAGATCACCCGGCCCGGACAGACCCTGGTCGAGCTCCCGGAGCAGGTGCACATCGGCTACAACCTGGGCAGCGAGCCGGTGGTGATCCTGGCGAACTACCAGGTGGCGGAGGGCTGCCAGCTGGCCTTCCCGGCGACCCCGCCGGCGGCGGGGCTGGCCGCGGTGGCGGAGCTGGTCGGGCTGCCGGTGCAGCGACGGGGCGGGCGGCAGTGGCTCGCGGCGGGTTGAGCGGGCTCGCAGCCGAACCGACCTTTATACCTCGGGCGTCGTCGAAGACGCCGGAGGTCCGCCGAGGGACACACGAACGAATTAAGTCAGCCCGGGGCAGGAACTCCTGCTCCGGGCTGCGGCGTTCTCCCGGCAAGGCACCACGGGCGGCAGCAGCCGGCCGGGGCCGACTTTTCACCCCATCGATGGAGGACCGTCAGACCCCACCAGCGCACCACGGAGGCACCACCCATGAGTTCCGACCCAGCCGCGCCGACCGCGGCCGCACCCTCGACCCCGACCACCACCGGACCTCTCCCGGGCCAGAGCACCCCCTACCGGATGACGGTGACCACCCGTCACCCGCACGCCGACGCGGTCCGCCTGGCCGACCAGTGCCTGGCCGACTGGCTCAAGCAGCAGGGCTGCGCCGAGCCGCCGCCGGACCCCGGGCCACCGGACCCGCCCGCCGCGGGCGCACCGGCCGCGTCCCCCGTCGCCACCCGCTACCGCCTGGGCGAAAGGGTCCTGCTGGACCGTGACGCCGGACCGCTGCCCGCGGGCGGCCCACCCGGCCGGTACGCCCGGCGCCGGGTCCGGATCCCGGCCCCGAACGGCGCCCACCGCATCACCCTGACCGTCGCCGAGCAGACCGGCGGCCCGTGCTGGCTCCGTCTGGAGGCCGAGCACCAACCCACCGCGCCCGGTGTCCGCACCCCGGGCCGGGTACCGGTTCCCGAACTCGCGCACCGCCTGCTCCCGCTGCTGGAGGCGCTGGACGCCACCGCCGAGGTGCGCGCGCTGCCCCGGATCATCACCGCGGCCGAGGTCGACGCGGTCATCGACGAACTCTGCGACCCGGCCCGCCGGCTGCCCACCGTGGTGGCCAGCATCCCGGCCGACCTCGACGCGCGGGAGTGGACCCGCCGACTGCTCGACCCGCTGCTGCACGGGGTCGCGGGGCTGGCCGTCGGCTACGTGCTGGACCAGTCGGCCCGGGTCGCCTTCAACACCGCCCTCGAGTACCACACGGTCTACGGCGGAGCCGTGCGCACGTACCTGCCCGAGGTGGACCCGGCCTCCCGGCGGGACGCGCTGCGCCACCTGGTGCTGCCCCGGCACCGGATCGAGGGCGATCCGCGCCGGGCCGCCGCACTGCTGGCCCGGGAGCCGCGCCGGCTGGCCGAGCTCGCGCCGCTGCCGGAACCGCTGGCCCGGGTGCCCGCCCTGCGGGTGCCGCCGCCGGTCCAGCGCAGCGCCGAGCCGGCCGTCCCGGCCGTGCGCCAGGAGGCCGGTGCCGAGGAGGTGCAGCGGATCCGGCGCAGCCTGCAGCGCTCCTGGCGGCACGAGCTGCGGCCCGGGTCCGAGGCGCAGGGCGGTGCGGTGCGCCGGGTCGGTGCCCAGCTGCGCGCGGTCAGCAGCCGGCTCTGCCCACCGGCCGGCGACCGGTGCGGCCCGGCCAGCTTCACCGAACTGCTCGCCCGGATGACCGAGTTCCCGCTCCTGAGCTTCACCGGGGACGAGAAGGAGACGATGGCGCTGGACGCCCACACCGTGGGCGGGAACTGGGTCCGGCTCACCTGGGACGGGCTGACGGCCCTCCAGGAGTACGCCGCGGTGGCCGTGCACGGCGAGGCCGGCGGGGACTTCAAGCAGTGGTGCGAGCACGCTCCGGCCGGCGGCAGCCACTTCCCGCCGCGCAAGGCGGTGCGCGGCGAGTCCCGCACCGTCTGCAGCCACGGCAAGATGCGCCGGGAGCGGATGTTCGTGGTGCCGGCCTCGGTGGATCCGAGCGGTCGCGCCTTCATGGGCGCCCACCTGCGGATCGGCGGCGGCCGCACCGCACCGCGGCTGCACTACCTCGACGACTGCTCGGGCAGCGGCCGGATCTACGTGGGCTACATCGGCATGCATCTGACCAACACCATGACGAACTGAGGGCGGATCAGTGGAGAATGCCGGAAGGGGGTATGCCACCTCCAGCCTCCGGTCGGACGGTCCCTAGCGGCCCGTCCGGTCGGTGCCAGCCCGGCCACCTGAAGAGCGCCGGACGAGCACGGGGGACCGCCGCCGATGCAGCAGTCAGCCAAGCGCCAGTCGGCCCTGGACGCCGCCCGCAACCTGCGCGGCGGCTTCCTGGCCGCGGTCTTCGGCGGGGCCACCGAGGGACCGGACCAAGTGGAGGGCTTCGCGGCGGGCGGCGGCCTCGGCACGGCCACCGGCGTGCCCGAGCAGGCCGCCCGGCCGGACCCGCAGGTGGCCGCGCACGGGCGGGCCGCCGAGCTGACCCACCACCGGACGGCCACCGTGCGGGCGGAGCAGCAGCGGCTGGCCGACCTGCTGCTGCGGCTCGCGCTGCCGGTCAGCCCGATGGACTTCGAGAGCCAGCGCCGCAGCTACGAGCCGCGGCCCTACCCGGCCGGGCCCGCCGCCGAGCAGGTCGACCGCGAGCCGCAGTGGGCGGACTTCGCCCCCGCGGCACCGGTCGCGCCCGAGCAGGAGGGCGAGAGCGCGGCCGCGGCGGGGGCCAAGCGCCTGTTGGACTCCGACTACCAGCGCGGCCTGGCCGTCGCCCGGCTGGCCCACCAGCGGGCGCTGCGGAAGTGGCGGGCCGACCGGGTCGCGGCCGTCGACCCGGCCGAGGCCGCCGCCCGGCTGGCCCACGAGCAGGCCGAACAGGCCCGGGCCCGCGCCGTGCAGGAGTACAACGACAGCCTGGAGGAGTGCCGCCGGGCCTACCGCGAGGCCGAGCCGGCCGCGGTGGAGTCGCTGCTGGAGCGGGCGCTGGCCGCGGCCGAGGCCGCCACCCCCGACCTGGCCGCGCCCTGCCGGGCGGTGTTCCGGCCGCTGACCCGCACCGCGGTGCTCGACCTCGACCTGCCGCCGCTCGGGCTGGTCCCGGCACTGGACGGCTACCGGCTCGCCCCGGACGGCGAGATCAGCCCCGTGCCGCGCCCGCCCGCCGACCGGGCCGCCGACTACCTGCGCCTGGTCTCCCGGCTGGCCCTGCGCGCGCTGCAGACCGTGGACGCCGTGGACACCGACGGGATCCTGGCCGGGGTGGTGCTCAACGGCTGGCTGCGCGAGCCGGACGCCGTCTGCCTGCTCTCGGTCGACGCGGACCGTGACGCGCTGGTCCGGACCAGGCTGGAGAGCGGGCCGGAGGAGGAGGCCGAGGCGGCCGACCCCGGTGTCTACGCGGCCGCCGAGCAGGACGAGGCGCTGGTGCGGCTGCGCGGCCTGGACGCGGCGGTCAGCCCCGACCCGTACACCCGCACCGCCGTGCGCCCGTTCGCCACGGCCGGCGCGGCGGTGCCGGCGGTGGCCGACCTGTCGGCGGGGGAGTTCGCCCTGCTGGTGCGCGAGGTGCTCACCCGGGGCGGGATGGCCGACTGGAGCGTGCGGCTGCGCGGGCACGGCGGCCTGGTGGCCACCGGGACCGGCGAGCCGCAGAGCGCGCTGCCCGGGCGCTGGGTGGTCTGCGCCTCCCGCCGACCGGGCGCGGTGGGCGCCGACGAGCTGCGCACGCTGGCCGAGGCGGTCGCGGAGGAGGGCGCGGCCCACGGCCTGTGGCTGAGCACCGGCGGCTTCACCGACGAGGCGCTCGACCTGGCCGAGACCGCCGAGTACCGGCAGATCCACCTGGCCGACGGCGACGGCTTCCGCGCGATGGCCGAGACCCACCTGGGCCTGCCGCTCACCGTGACGACCCGCTGACGCTCACCCGAACGCAGGCCGTCGGCAGGCGGGCTGACGGTGCGGCAGCGAGGCTGGGCGGGGACGGGTGCCGGGTGGGAGGAGTGGCATGACCGCCGTACTCGTGGCCGCCGGCGCCTTCCTGATGACCCTGATCGGCGGCCTGGTGGCGCAGCGGACCGGGGACCGCAGGCACCTGGTGCTCGGCTTCGCGGCGGGGCTGATGCTCGGCGTGGTCGCCTTCGACCTGCTCCCCGAGGCCGTCTCCCAGGCGCCGCAGGACCTGTTCGGGGTGCCGCAGGCGCTGCTGATGTTCGCCGCAGGCTTCCTGGCCATCCACGTCGTCGAGCGCTCGGTGGCCATCCACCGGGCCCACGAGGGCGAGTACGCCAGCCACACCCACGCCCACGGCCACGCGCACGCCCACCACGGCGCGCGGGCGGAGGGGGTCGGCCTGACCGCCGCCGCCGCCATGGTGGGCCACAGCGTGATGGACGGCTTCGCGATCGGTGCCGCCTTCCAGGCCGGCGGCACGGTGGGCACCGTGGTCGCCCTGGCGGTGGTGGCGCACGACTTCGCCGACGGCTTCAACACCTACACGGTGACCCGGCTGTACGGGAACAACCGGCGGCGCGCGCTGACCCTGCTGACGGCGGACGCGCTGGCCCCGGTCCTCGGCGCCTCGGTCACCCTGCTGTTCACCATCCCCGAGCACCTGCTCGGGCTCTACCTCGGCTTCTTCGCCGGCTTCCTGCTCTACCTGGCCACCGCCGACATCCTGCCGGAGGCGCACAGCCCGCACCCGTCCCGGTCCACCCTGCTGTGCACGCTGGCGGGGGTGGGCTTCATGTGGCTGGTGGTCTCGCTGGCGAGCTGACGGCCGCCGGTGCCGTGTTCAGCGCCCTGCGGCCGGGGCGGGCGGCGCTGCCGGCGCTGCCGGCGGTGCGTCGGCGGCCGGTTCGCCCGACTGCCGCGCGTGCGCCGCCTCCGCGCTCCGGAGCACCCGCAGCATCACCGCGAGGTCGGCCGGGTCGGTCCCGCTGAAGTACTCCTCGGCCACCTCCTGGCGCACCTGGGCCAGCCGCTCCACCGCGGCCCGCCCGGCCGCCGTGAGGACCAGGCCGACGGCGCGCCGGTCGGCCGGATCGGGCACCCGCTCCACCAGGGCCGACTGCTCCAGGGCGTCCACCACGGTGGTGGCCGAGCGCGGCGCGATGTTCAGCCGGTCGGCCAGCTCGCTCAGGCGGATCGCCCGGCCCGGGGTCTCGCAGCGGTCGGCGTGCGCCAGCACCCGCAGGGCCCGCCCCTGGCCGGGGGTCAGGCCGTAGGGCTCCAACCGGTGCACGGTGCGGTGGCGGATCCGCTTCATCGCCCGGGTCAGCTCGTCGGCGAGTTCGGCCGCGCCCTCGGCGGGGTCCAGGGACGGGCTGGTCATGCGGCACTCCTCGGCGGGCAGGTGGCCTCAGCCTAGCGTTCGGCGCCGGTAGCGAGCCAGCCACATGATGAGCCTGGCTCAGCTCTTTCCGGAGCGGTCGAACGGGTCCGGGGCCAGCCGGTCCAGCCCGGCGGTGAGGCCGCGCAGCACCAGGGCGGCCAGGCACCAGCCGGCCAGCACGTCCAGGAACCAGTGGTAGTCGCACCAGATCAGCCCCCAGCCCACGGCGAGGCCCAGCAGCGCGGTGGCCGGGTACAGCAACCGGCGCCGGGCGGGCGCCAGGGTGCGGCCGACCAGCAGGGCGGCCACCCCGTAGCTCACGCAGGCGGTGGTGGTGTGGCCGGAGGGGTACCAGCCCCACTCGTGCGGCTGCAGCGGCAGGCCGAGTGGTCCGGGCCGGGCGAACCAGGCCTTGGCCGGCACCACCAGCAGCGGGATCAGCGCGGCGGCCAGCGCCGCCGCGGGCAGCGGGAGCCACCAGCGCGCCGCCCCGGCCCGGCGGGCCCGCCAGGCGGCCAGCGCGCCGAGGCCGAGCAGCAGCGGGATCGCGGGCACCGTCCCGCCGAGGTCGGCGAAGAAGTGCGCCGGGGCGTCCAGGGCGGTGCCGCCGTCCGCGCGCAGGAGGGCCACGGTGTGGCGGACCCAGCGGTCCAGGCCCAGCAGCGGTCCGTCGGCGGCCACCTGCCAGGAGGTGACGGCGAGCGGCAGGACCAGGGCCGGCGGCAGTGCGCGGGAACGCAGGAGCCGCCCCGGGACGGGGGGGAGAGTCCCGGGGCGGCTGGGGTGATCGCCGCTCCGTGCGCCCCGGGGGGTTTGGGCCGGACGGCCGGTCGATCGGTCCTGTGGTGGCGCCGTGGGTGGCGCCTGGTTGTCGTCCTCGCGGGTCGGTCGACCGACCGCGGGAGCGGGCTCGCTGTCCATCTGTCTCGACACTACGTCAACTGGATTGCCATCGGGCAACGCTCCCGGCAGTCCGCACAGCATCTTCACGGCAGACGGGGCAACCTCCACCGGATGTCGTGCGTCTGCCTGCCCGCGCCTGGCCCCGGACGCCGCCCGGACACTGCTCGAACGCTGCTCGAACGCCGGTGCGCCCGGCCGCAAGCGGCTCGGGCGCACCGGGTTGACGTGCGGTCAGCGCCTTCTGGCGCCGCGTCAGGGAGAGGTGTCGCTGCGTCAGGCGGCGGTGAAGGCGTTCTCCAGGATGTCCAGGCCCTCGGCGAGCAGGTGCTCCGGCATCACCAGCGGCGGCAGGAAGCGCAGCACGTTGCCGTAGGTGCCGGCGGTCAGCACCACCAGGCCCTCGGCGTGGCAGGCCTTGGCCACCGCGGCGGTGAACTCCGGGTTCGGCTCCTTGCTGCCCGGCTTGACCAGCTCGACGGCGATCATCGCGCCGCGGCCGCGGACCTCGCCGATCACGTCGAACTTCTCGGCCATCGCGTGCAGCCGGCCGAGCATGACCTCGCCGATGTGCTGCGCCTTGGCGTTGAGGTCCAGCTCCTTCATGGTCTCGATGGAGCCCAGCGCGGCGGCGCAGGCCACCGGGTTGCCGCCGTAGGTGCCGCCCAGGCCGCCGGCGTGCGCGGCGTCCATGATCTCGGCGCGGCCGGTCACCGCGGCCAGCGGCAGACCGCCGGCGATGCCCTTGGCGGTGGTGATCAGGTCCGGGACGATGCCCTCGTCCTCGCAGGCGAACCACTGGCCGGTGCGGCAGAAGCCGGTCTGGATCTCGTCGGCGACGAAGACGATGCCGTTCGCCTTCGCGTACTCGACGATCGCCGGCAGGAAGCCCTTGGCCGGCTCGATGAAGCCGCCCTCGCCCTGGATCGGCTCGATGATGATCGCGGCCACGTTGTCCGCGCCGATCTGCTTGTTGATCATGTCGATCGCCTGCGCGGCGGCCTCGGCGGCGCAGTTCTCCGCACCGGTCAGCCAGCGGTACGGGTAGGCCACCGGCACCCGGTAGATCTCCGGGGCGAACGGGCCGAAGCCCTGCTTGTACGGCATGTTCTTGGCCGTCAGGCCCATGGTGAGGTTGGTGCGGCCGTGGTAGCCGTGGTCGAACACCACCACGGCGGTGCGCTTGGTGTAGGCGCGGGCGATCTTCACCGCGTTCTCCACCGCCTCGGCGCCGGAGTTGAACAGCGCGGTGCGCTTCGCGTGGTCGCCCGGGGTCAGCTCGTTGAGCTGCTCGGCCACGGCCACGTAGCCCTCGTACGGGGTGACCATGAAGCAGGTGTGGGTGAAGGCGGCCAGCTGCTCGGTGGCCCGGGCGACCACGGCGGCCGCGCTGTTGCCGACGTTGGTCACCGCGATGCCCGAGCCGAAGTCGATCAGGCTGTTGCCGTCCACGTCCTCCAGCACGCCGCCGCCCGCGCGGCTGACGTACACCGGCAGCGTGGTGCCGACCCCGGCCGCCACCGCGCCGAGCTTGCGGGCCTGCAGCTCCTGCGACTTCGGGCCGGGGATCGCGGTGACCAGACGGCGCTCCTGCGGGAGCAGCGGTGCGGCGCTCATGGGGTATCTCCAGGGGGATCGGCTTGCCTCGGTCTTCGCAGGCTACGGCCGCCACCTGAGCCCCGGCATGCGCCACGGGGGAGCACTGGTCCGTCCGACTTGTCCGCCCCGGCCAGCCCCGCCGCACCACTCCCCCCGGTACCCGCTCCACTACATTGAGCGCGGGCGTGTCACCACCGGGGCGGCACGGGTAGGCGGGTGGCCGGGCATGTCGGCGCAAGGGAACGCACAAGGGGACAGGGCGGGGATGGGGTTGGAGGGCACACAGGGCCGACCGGCGGACCTCCTGTCGACGGGGAGGGTGCCGCGGCAGGGGGGCGGGAGCGGTCGCAGCCTCGCCGACTGGGTGGCCGAGCAGCGGCCGAGCGCTCCGCCCGGGGTCTACCGGTTCCGCCACCGCCCCAGCACCGCCGAGCTGGACGAGAACGGCATGCAGACAGCCGCGTGGCCCATGCTGTTGCGCGCCTTCCTGAACCTGCTGGCCGCCGCCCTGGTCTACCGGTACGGCTACGAGCCGATGCTCTACCTGGTGAAGTACACGATCTGGCCGGATCACCCGACGACAGCCCAGTACGCACTGGGGGAGTACGGCGCCCGGCTGGTGGTGGCCATCGTGGCGATCGTGGTCTTCGGCCGGATGGGGCGTTGGCGGGAGGTGTACCGGCGGTTCCTGCGGCCCAGCGAGCTGCGGCATCATCTCGGGACGCTCCGCTCGCGGGTGGTCACCAGCGAGACGGGTGAACCGCTGCCGCACGCCGAGAACGCGGAGCCGGCCGACCCCTGGCGTGGTTTGCGGGGTGTGGGGTTGGATCTTGCGGCGGTGGACCGGGACACGGTGGCCGGGGACGTGACCGACGTGGACTACGTGCGGATCAACCGGGTGTACCAGGAGGTGGCGCGGGAGCCGGGGTTGGTGGCCGCGTTCGGGGAGCAGGTGGCGGGGCGGGGGGCGGCGGCGTGTGCGCATCCGTCGGAGGCGCGGGACCTGCCGGGGCGCAGCGTCGAGCACGACCTGTTGGTGGGTCAGGTGCGGTTGGGGACGGCGCAGGACGTGCCGAAGAACCCGGCGGCCCACCGTGGCGCCGGGTTCGCGCTGGATCCGCAGCTGCTGGGGACCTCGGTGCTCGCGGTGGGGCCGGCGGGGACCGGGAAGACGGCGCGGCTGGCGCGTCCGGTGGCGGAGGCGCTCTGCCTGCAGGCGCTGGCCCGCAGTGCGTGCGTGGTGGTGCTGGGCGCGGCCGAGGCGGAGCTGGGGCCGGACCAGGGGTACGACGTGGTGATCGCCCCGGGTGACCCGTCCTCGGGGTACGGCCTGGACCTGTACGGCGGGGCCGGCGACCCGGACGGTGCGGCGGCCCGGCTGGCGGACGCGCTGCTGCCGGACGAGCTGAGTTCGCGCGCGCAGAGCGCCCGGATCGCGCTGCAGCAGGTGGTCGGCCCGTTCCACGCGGGGCACGCGCGCTACCCGGGGGTGCGGGAGCTGCGCGCGCTGCTCGGCGGCGAGGCGGCGGCCTGGGGCGAGCTGGTGGCGGCCCTGCGGGAGCGCGGCCTGCTGGCCGTGCACGAGGCGGACGTGCAGCAGCGGCGCAGCCGGCAGGGGCAGGCGGACGACCCGGGCACGCTGCTGGCCGACCGGCTGGCGCTGCTGGACCGGCCGGCCTTCGCCGGCTGCTTCAGCCAGGGCGAGCCGGGGGCCAAGCCGGCCTTCGCGATGCGGGCGCTGGAGCACCCGCTGCGGGTGCGGATCAAGCTGCCCGAGCGGGGCCACCCGGAGGCGGCGCGGATCCTGGCCCGCCTGGTGGTGGGTCAGTTCCTGCAGGCCGCGGTGGCGCGGGCGGACCGCTCGCTGTTCGCCGGCCTGGTGGTGGACGACGCCTCGTCGGCCCTGGACCTGGGCGCGGTGCAGGGGCTGAGCCGGCTGCGCGGGGCCAACGCGGGGGCGGTGCTGCTGCTGCGCAGCCTGGTGGACCTGCCGGAGGCGCTGCGGGTGCCGCTGTTCGGTGCGGTCGGCTGCCGGATGGCCTTCCCGGGCATCGCGCCCTGGGACGGCAAGCTGTTCGCCGAGGCCTGGGGCACCGTGGTGGTGCGCGAGCGGGCGGTGACGCTGGCCCCGGACACCTCGGGCGGGATGCTGCGCAAGGCCGGCCGACTGGTGCGCAAGGTGCTGGCGGGGACCACCGCGCAGACCGAGAGCGTGACCACCCGGGAGGTGGAGCGGGAGCGCTGGTCGCCGTCCGACCTGGCGCACGCGCTGCCCAGCGGGCACGCGGTGGTCTCGCTGACCACGGTGGCGGGCGAGCAGGTGCCGCCGCTGCTGGTCGACCTGCGCGGCTGACCGGCGCGGCTGACCGGCGGCGCGGCGGCGCGGCCGCGGCGGCCCGCAGGGTCACCCGGGGTAGCGGCAGAACGTGCGCTCGGTTAGCTACGCTCCGGAGGATTCGGCACCAGCGGTTGTCCGAAGCGTCCATAATGAAGGCGAAGCCCTCAGCAGTGAAGCTCGCCCGGTCGCAACGAGGCAGCCGGGTCGTCCCCCCGAAGGTGCCATGCCCCCCACACTCGCCTCCGTCGTGCGCAACTCCTCGCTCCACCTGACGGTCCTCGCCGGCGCGGACCACCTGGAGCGCCCGGTCCGCTGGGTGCACACCAGCGAGCTGGACGACCCGACGCCGTTCCTGGAGGGCGGCGAGCTGCTGCTCACCACCGGCATCAAGCTGGGCACCAACGCCAAGGTCCTGCAGGCCTACGTCCACCGTCTGGCCGATGCCGGCGTGGTGGGCCTGGGCCTGGGGGTGGGCCTGTCGCACACCGAGGTGCCGCAGCCGCTGGTGGAGGCCGCCGCGCAGCGCGGCCTGCCGCTGCTGCGGGTGCCCGAGCCGACCCCGTTCATCGCGATCAGCAAGGCGGTCTCGGCGGCGCTGGCGGCCGAGCAGTACGAGGCGGTGACCACCAGCTTCGAGGCCCAGGAGGAGCTGACCCGGGCGGCGCTCGGCCAGAACGGCACGGCCGCCGTGGTCCGCCGGCTGGCCACCCGGCTGGGCGGCTGGGCCGCGCTCTACGACAGCTCCGGCGCGCTCTCCGTGGTGGCCCCGGACTGGGCGGCCCGCCGGGCGGCCCGGCTGGCCGCCGAGGTGGACCGGCTGCGCCGCCGCCCGGCCCCGGCCAGTGCCGCGCTGCAGGGCCGGGCGCCCGGCTTCGACACCGCCGACGAGGACTTCGTGGTGGTCCAGTCGCTCGGCGCCGACCGGCGCGCCCGCGGCTTCCTGGCGGTCGGCACCGAGGACCGGATCACCCCCACCGAGCGCTACGTGCTCAACGCGGCGGTCGCGCTGCTCACCCTGACCCTGGAGCGCTCGCGCGAACTGCGGCACGCCGAGGAGCGGATGGGCGCCGCGCTGCTGCGCCTGGTGCTGGCCGGCCAGGTGGGCACCGCCCGCCAGGTGGCCAGCGGCCTGTTCGGCGGCCTGCCCGAGGGCACGATACGGATCCTGGTGGCCGGCGCCGCCCCGGGCTCGGAGCAGCCGGACCCGGAGGTGCCGGTGCACGACCTGACCGAGCTCGCCGAGCGGGCCGAGCAGGCCGGCGGCCGGGCCGGGGAGAAACTGCTGGTGGCCCGCGAGCCCGCGACCAAGGACCCGAAGGAGGGCGCCCCGCACGCCGAGCGGCTGGTGCTGCTCGCGGTGGACGGCGGCGCGGTGCACCGGGCCTGCCTGGGTGCGGTGGAGGAGCACGAGGGCCTGGCCCTGGGCGTGTCCGCGCCGGCCCCGGTGGACGAGGCCGGGGTGGCCTACGCGCAGGCCGAGCGGGCGCTCGCGGTGGCGCTGCGCGGCGGGCGCCGCTCGGTGGGCCACGAGGAGGTGGGGGCCGGCTCGCTGCTGCCGCTGCTGGGCGAGGACGCGGTGGCGGCCTTCGCGGAGGGCCTGCTGCGCCCGCTGCGCGAGCACGACCGCACCGCCCGCGGCGACCTGGTGGCCAGCCTGCGCGCCTGGCTCTCCCGGCACGGCCAGTGGGACGCGGCCGCCGCCGACCTCGGCGTCCACCGGCACACCCTGCGCTACCGGATGCGCCGGGTGGAGGAACTGCTGGGCCGCTCGCTGGACGACACCGACGTGCGGATGGAGCTCTGGCTGGCGCTGCGCTCCGGCGAGGAGTAAAGACCCTCCGGCACTGTGCCACCTTGGCCAATCCGCTTCGGCTGCCCGCCCGCCTACCGTGGGCGGTGCATCGAACCACCGAGGAGAGGGCCGGTAGCACCGTGACCACCACCCACGCTTTTTGGCTGGCCGGCCGCCGGGAGACCGGCGAGTCCAGCTTCGAGGTCCGCCACCCCTGGGACGACAGCCTGGTCGGCACGGTCAGCGTGCCCACCGACGCCCAGGTGGACCGGGCGGTGGACGCCGCGGTCGCCGCGCTGCCGGTCTTCGCCGCCACCCCCGCGCACGTCCGCGCCGCCGCCCTGGACCACGTGTCCCGCCGGCTCACCGAGCGGACCGAGGAGATCGCCCGGCTGATCACCGCCGAGAACGGCAAGCCGATCAAGTGGGCCCGCGGCGAGGTCGGCCGGGCCGCCTCGGTGTTCCGCTGGGCCGCCGAGGAGGCCCGCCGGACCAACGGCGAGACCATGCGGCTGGACACCGACCCGGGCGGCGTGGGCCGTTTCGCGGTGGTGCGCCGGTTCCCGCGCGGCGTGGTGCTGGGCATCGCCCCGTTCAACTTCCCGCTCAACCTGGTGGCGCACAAGGTCGCCCCGGCGATCGCGGTGGGCGCCCCGATCATCCTGAAGCCGGCCCCGGCCACCCCGCTGTCCGCCCTGCTGCTGGGCGAGCTGCTGGCCGAGACCGAGCTGCCGGAGGGCTCCTGGAGCGTGCTCCCGGTGGAGAACGCCAAGATGCCCGCGCTGGTCCGGGACGACCGCCTGCCGGTGATCTCCTTCACCGGCTCGGACAAGGTCGGCTACCAGATCATGGACTCGGTGCCGCGCAAGCACGTCACCCTGGAGCTCGGCGGCAACGCCGCCGCCGTGGTGCTGGCCGACTGGTCGAGCGAGGCCGACCTGGAGTGGGCCGCCACCCGGATCGCGATGTTCGCCAACTACCAGGGCGGCCAGTCCTGCATCTCGGTGCAGCGGGTGATCGCGGACGCCGCGGTCTACGACGCGCTGGCCGAGAAGGTGGTGGCCAAGGTGCAGGCCCAGGTCACCGGCGACCCGGCCGCCGACGCCACCGACGTGGGCCCGCTGGTGGACGAGAAGGCCGCCGAGCGGGTGCAGGCCTGGGTCGAGGACGCGGTGGCCAAGGGCGCCAAGGTGCTCACCGGCGGCACCCGCGAGGGCGCGACCTACGCCCCGACCGTCCTCTCCGACCTGCCCGCCGACGCGATCCTGGCCACCGCCGAGGTGTTCGGCCCGGTGCTCTCGCTGCACCGGGTGGACTCCACCGACGAGGCCTTCACGGCGGTCAACGACTCCCTGTTCGGCCTGCAGGCGGGCGTCTTCACGCACGACGTGCAGACCGCCTTCCGGGCCCACCGCGAGCTGCAGGTCGGCGGCGTGATCATCGGTGACGCGCCGTCCTACCGCGCCGACCAGATGCCGTACGGCGGCGTGAAGGACTCCGGCGTCGGCCGCGAGGGCGTCAAGTACGCGATGGACGACTTCACCTACGAGCGCGTGCTGGTGCTCACCGGTCTCGACCTCTGACCGAGCCGGCCCGCGCGGCCCCCGACCCCGCACCGGGGT